>JASFUT010000025.1:0-19025 GCA_050050175.1 Chromatiales bacterium | reverse complement strand
AGGCCCTGGCCCGGCAGGACAATGCCCGCGCCGCGGCGGAGAGCGCACGGCGCATCCGCGATGCCTGGCAGGTGACGGTAAGCAGCCCGCCGGGGGAGGAGCGGGCCCTGTGGCAGCGGCTGCGCGGTGCACTGGACGATGCGTTCGAGCGCGAGCGCGCCGGACGCGAAGAGCACCGCAGGAGCCTGGACGCCAATCTCTCCCGGGCGCAAGAGCTGTGCGTCGCCCTGGAGCAGCTCGCGACCGCCGACCCCTCCGATGTCCTCTCCCGCCAGAGCGAGGCCGATCGGCTGGCGGCGGCATTCGGTGCCCTCGGAAACCTCCCCGTCAAACGCCGTCGGGCCGTCGAGGAGCGTTTCGACCGGGCCCGGCGGGCCTTCCGGGGCCGGGTGGCGGAGGCACTGGAGGCGCGCGAGGACCGCGCGCTCGAGAATACGGCCGCCTGGACCACGGTATGCGAGCGGCTGGAGCAGGCGGTGCTCGAGGGGAGGGCGGACGCAGATCTGCTTCAGCGCCTGCAGAGCGAGTGGGATGCCCTGCCCGGCCTCGAGGACGAGGTGGCAGCCGAACGTCTAGGACGGCGCTTCGCGTCGGCCATGGAGGCGGCAACCGACGAGGGCGCCCGCTCCGGGCTGGCCGAGGCGGCGGCGCGCAACCTCGAGCACCGCCGGGCCCTGTGTCTGGACCTGGAGATCCTGCTCGGGGCGGAGTCTCCGGCCGACGAGCGAGAGGCCCGCCTGGCGCATCAGGTGGAGATGCTGGCCCGGTCCCTGAAGGAGGGCCGGTCCGGAAACAGCGAGTCCCGGGTGCAGGAGCTCAAGCGTGAGTGCCTGCTGACCGGCCCCATCCCCCCGGACGCCGTGGGGCCTCTCAGTCAGCGGCTCGAGGCGCTGATGGACAGGCGCGGGCCGTCGGGCTGACCCGGGCCGGCCCGTCGCCCTATGCGAGTGTCAGACTTCGAGGCTTTCCCGGTGCGCACGGAGACGGTGCCTGCGATAACCCGTGCGACGGGGGCCACCCGGACCGACGCCCCCTCGGGGGCCGGGCTCCCGCAAAGGGGACGGCCATGACCGCTGTGGACCTCCCTGTGATCGATGACTACCGGCGCCTGTTCCTGAACGGCGTCCCGCTGATGGACGTGCGCGCGCCCGTCGAGTTCGACCAGGGCGCTTTCCCCCGGGCCGAGAATCACCCCCTGATCGACGATGCGGAGCGCCACGAGATCGGCATCCGGTACGCCGAGGCGGGGCAGGACGCCGCCGCGGCCCTGGGCCACAGGCTGGTGGACGGCCCCACCAAGGCCGCCCGGGTGGCGGCGTGGGCCGCATTCGCCCGCCGCCACCCGGGGGGCGCCCTGTACTGCTTCCGCGGCGGCATGCGCTCGCGGATCAGCCAGCGCTGGCTTTACGAGGCGACCGGGGTACGCTATCCGCGGGTGCGGGGGGGCTACAAGGCCCTGCGGCGGTTCCTGCTCGAGGAGCTCGAGGCCTCGGCGGCACGGATCCGGCCCCTGATCATCGGGGGGCGGACCGGCGTGGGAAAGACCCGGGTGCTCCAGCGCCTCGACCCGGCGCTGGACCTGGAGCGGCTGGCCTGGCATCGGGGTTCTGCATTCGGCCGCCACGCCACCCCTCAGCCCGGCCAGGTCGATTTCGAGAACGCCCTGTCCGTCGCCCTGCTGCGCCACCGCGCCGCCGGCAACGGGTTGCTCGCCGTGGAGGACGAGAGCCGGGCGATCGGCTCGCGTCACATCCCCCCTCCTCTGTTCGAGGCCTTGAAGCGGGCGCCCCTCGTGCTGGTGGAGACCGGTCTCGAGGAAAGGGTGGGCAACATCTTGCAAGAGTACGTCGTGGACGCCCTCGCCGAGCACCGTGCGCAGCACGGCGCCAGGACCGGGTGGGAGCGGTGGGTCACCGACCTGCTCGACAGCCTCGACCGCATCCGAAAGCGCCTGGGCGCGGCCAGGCACGCGTCGCTGCGGGCGCTCATGGCAGAGGCCCTGGAGCACCAGCGACACAGCGGCGAGACCGGCCCTCACCGGGTCTGGATCCGGACGCTGCTGGCCGAATACTACGACCCCATGTACGACTACCAGATCGAGCGCAACCGCTCCCGCATCTGCTTCACCGGGGGTCCGGCCGAGGTGGTAGACGAGGTGGTGCGGATGCAGGCCGTCGCCGGAGCGGTGGATTTCCCGGTGCAGGAACCGACCCTCGGGGCCCCGGCGCGGTAGCCGACATGCGCTGCGCTCCCGCCCCGCCCGCACGGCGGCAGTCGCCGCTGCGAAGCCTCTGACGACCTTCCTCCCCCGTGTGGCATCCCATCCGCAGCTGGCGACGCCGTCGCGCCCTCACCGCCGCCGACACCTCTATGGAGGCCTGGCGGAGCGCCTGGTCCCGGCTGCCCCTGCTCGAGGGGCTGACTGCCGGAGAGGGCGCTCGGCTTCGGGAGCTGGCGGCCCTCTTTCTCGCCGAGAAGGCGCTGGAGCCCACCCGGGGGCTGGAGGTGCAGCCCTGGATGTCCCAGGCGCTCGCCCTGCAGGCAGCGCTGCCCGTGCTCGAGCTGGGCCTGGACTGGTACCGGGGCTGGTTCGCGGTGGTGCTCTATCCGGACACCTTCATCAGCGAATTCGAGACGGAGGACGAGGCGGGCGTGGTGCACCGGGTCCGCGAGGAGCGGAGCGGAGAGGCCTGGGACCATGGGCCGCTGGTGCTGTCCTGGGCCGACGTGGAGGCGGGAACCCGCCCCGACGGCTACAACGTCGTGATCCACGAACTGGCCCACAAGCTGGACGCCCTGAACGGCGCGGTCAACGGAATGCCCCCCATGCACCGGGACATGAGCCCGGGGGCGTGGAGCCAGGCGTTTCAGGGCGCCTACGACGAGCTTTCGGGGCGGGTGGCCGCCGGCGCGGACACCCTCATCGATCCCTACGCCGCCGAATCCCCGGCGGAGTTCTTCGCGGTGGTCAGCGAGGCGTTCTTCGAGATCCCGGGAGACCTGCGCCGCGAATATCCCTCTGTCTACGAGCAGCTTCGGCGGTTCTACCGCCAGGACCCGCTGGCGAGGCTCGGCGCCGTCCCCCCCGCGCGGGCCTGATCGGAGGGCGGCAGACCCCGCCCCGTCTCCCGCACCCGGTCTTTGCGCTCCACTGTCTGCCGTTGCCCATCCGCCGTCCGGAGAGGCATCTCCCCGCGGCCTGTGAATGCGATATATTCCGGTCGTGAAGGCGGAAACCGCCGCCGTCCTGAGCCGGATCGCCATGGCCCTGCCCGCCCGGAGCACCCAGCCCCCCGAGGGACCCGACCGCTACGAGGCCATCGCGCTCGCCGTGGGCGACCGCGGCTGGTGCGTGAGCGCCGATTTCGTACCCCCCCTGGTCGCCTCCGAGCTGGCCGTCGAGCTCCGCCGCGCCTGGCGCCGCGGCGCCCTGCGCCATGCCGGCGTGGGTCGGGGGGCGGACCTCGAGGTCAAGCCCGAGGTGCGCTCGGATCGAGTACTCTGGATCGACCCCCAGACGGCCTGCGGGGCCGTCCGTCACTACCTGGCGGCCATCGAGGCCCTGCGGCAGGCCATGAACCGGCTCATGTACATGGGCCTGGTCGAGATCGAGGGCCACTTCGCCGTCTACCCGCCGGGCGCCCGCTACCGGCGCCATCTCGACCAGTTCCGGGGCATCGGGACCCGGACCCTGACCTGCATCCTGTATCTCAACCCGTCCTGGACCGCAGGCGACGGCGGTGAGCTGCGCCTCTACACCGACGGGGACCGCGAGGACGTATACGTGGATCTGCCCCCCCGCGCCGGCCGGATGGTGACCTTCCTCAGCGCCCGGTTCTTCCACGAGGTCCTCCCGGCACGGCGGGAGCGCCTGAGCATCACCAGCTGGCTCAAGCGCCGGGACGGGCGGTCCGACTGACCCTTCCCGCAGGGTGCGCATCCGCCCCGTCGGTTTGCAATGGCTGTGGCGTTCCACTAGGCTGAGGCGTCGACCCCTTCATCTTTTTCCCCATCCGTCCTTCTTCCGAGGCATGAGCCTGGCAGGCTCCGGCCGGCCCGGGCCCATGAGCGCCTTGGAAGACGGGCAGCTGGGCACGACGACGGAGTGACACATGATGCAAGCCAAGAGCGGCGACACCGTTAAGGTCCACTACACCGGCATCCTCGAGGACGGCACTCAGTTCGATTCCTCCTCCGGACGTGAGCCCCTGGAGTTCACCATCGGCTCCGGCGGCATCATCCCGGGCTTCGAGCGGGCGATCGTCGGCATGGAGCAGGGCGACAGCAAGCGGGTCGTCATCCCGGCCGACGAGGCCTATGGCGACCGCCAGGACGAGCTCGTCCAGACCCTGCCCCGCCAGGACATTCCCGAGGACATCAGCCTGGACAACGGCGTCGTGCTGGAAGCGGAGAGCCCCAACGGTCAGCGGATGCGCCTGACCGTGGTCGACGTGGACGAGGAGAATGTCACGCTGGACGCGAACCACCCGCTCGCCGGCAAGGACCTCACCTTCGATCTGGAGCTGGTCGACATCGCCTGAAGCCGGAGCCCGGGCCGCCCGCTGCGGCCCGGGCTCCGATCAGCACCCGCCGGTGGGTGTGCGGGGCCGACCCGCCCCGCACACCGTTCGGGATCGAAGCAGACGCCCCATGATCCCCGGCACCGGCGGGCCCCGGAGAGGTCGTCAGGAAGTGGCCCGCCCCCGGGTGGGGACAGGACCCGACCCGCTCACCAGGAGCGCACGCGTCCCGTGTCGACGTGCACGAACCGGGACTTGGTATAGAGCCCCACGCCACCGGCTTTCAGGGACAGGGCCGCCTTCTGAAGCTGGTGCACGTCGCGTCCGGGCACGCGGATGTCGATGGCCTTGCCCGACATGTGCAGGCTGCGCTTGGCCACCCCGCCGGAGGCCTTTCTGAGCTTCGCGTTGGTCTTGGGAGAGCGGTAGCCGGAGATGACCTCGAACGGCCGATCGGTATCGAGCTTGGAGCGAATCCGTACCAGCAGATCCAGCAGCCCCGGATCCATGGCATGGACCTCGCCGGTGCGGTGATCGCGCAGGACGTGATTGACGGCCCGCAGGGCGTCGTCGACGTAGTCCCCGCCTTCCCAGTAGGTCAGCGAGAGCCTCTCCCCGGTGTGCAGGTTGTGGAACGAAAGGTCCCGCGATGCCGCCTTGGTGATGGAGGCCTCCGCCGGGCGGATGATCAGACCGGATGCCGCCCCGGCGCAGAGGCCGAGAAAATGCCGCCGGGACATGGTCGAGTGCTCGCGATCGGGTTTTCTGTGCTGCATTCCGTCCTTCTCGCTTCGGAAAGAATTGGGCCGAACCTGTCCAGTCGAGCTGACTGGGACAGACAAACAGTCGCATTTGACCCGATCCAGGGGGCCGAGTTCAATGTTTTTCCTGGGAAAAGCTGAGGTAGATCACTTTTGCCGGCCCGACCTGCGGAAACACCGACTCGATCAGGGCTCCACCCGGGCGGGGTCCCTATAATGTCGCGATCAGCCACAGGGAGAGTCGCGCCGTGAGCGCACGCCAGTCCCCCGCCATCGAGCTTCTGCAACGCCCCGCCCCCCACGACGCCGACGCCGCCGGGCGGCCGGTGCGCCTGCGGGTGTTCATCGCGACCTTCCTGGTCTGTGCCCTGGTCGGGCTCGCCGTCAACTTCCTGCGGCCGGCCGTTTACCGGACCGGGGCGACGATGCTGACGGTCAAGCCGGCCGGGGTGGACCAGCGCAGCACCGAGCCCGACCTGGAGCACGTGGCGATTCAACGCCGACTGCTGCTCGGTGACGAGGTGCTGGAGAGCGTGGCCGCGGGCCTGCGCGCCGACGGCGTGGCGCCGGAGGCCTCTCCCCCGGCACTGCGCAGGACCCTGGACGTGGTCCCCGTCGCGGACACCAACCTGGTAGAGCTGCGGGCCGAGGGGGGCGACCCGGAGATGCTGCAGCGCGCGGTGAGCCGCTGGGCCGAGGCCTACACGGACCTGCGGGCCGCGCGCATCGCCGCGGAGACCGGCCGCACCACCCGGGAGCTTTCGGAAGAGCAGGCCCGACTGGAGGAGAAGATCCGCACTCGGCGCGCGGAGCTGGCGGACTTCCGGGACCGCCACGACATCATCTCGATGGCCCGCAACGAGAATGAGGTGATGGCACGCCTCAAGGGACTGCAGGACTCCCTGAACCGGGCGCGCGAGCGGGCGGTGGACGCACAGGCGCGTGTCGCGGCAGTGAACCAGGCCGTCGAGCGGGGTCGGGCGGTGGTGCCCGATCACCAGAAAGGCGAGCTTTCCCGCCTCCTGACGAGGGCAAAGGCGCTGCGCGCTCGTCTGGCGGAGCTGGACACCCGCTACACCCGGGAGTATCTGGACATGGACCCGCAGCTGCGCGAGCTCCCCGCGGAGCTGGAATCCGTCGAGAAGCGGATCGAGCAACTGACCAGCGTCGGCCGGCAATCCGTGCTCGAGGAGGCCGAGCAGGAGGCGGCCACCGCCCAGGCCGCCGTGGCCACGCTCGAGGCCGAGCTGGCCGACCACAAGGAGCACGTCGCCGAGTTCACCGCACGCTTCGCCGAGCAACAGGCGCTGGAGGAAGAGCTGGCGCGGCTGGAGGAGCTGCTCAACGACAATCAGGAGCGGCTGGCGCAGATCGAGATCAGCAACCGCCAGGCGTATCCGCCCCTTCAACTGGTCGACTCGGCGCCCCTGCCCCGCGACCCGGTGCGGCCCTCGTACTGGCGTGACGCGCTCATTGTCCTGGGCCTGTCCCTGACCATCGCCCTGTTCGCGACCTGGCTGGTGGACTACCTCACCGGCCGCAACCGCCGGGCCGCCGCCTTGATCGGTGGAATCAGGATCTACGACAGGCCCTATGCGGACAGCCTCCCGCCCGCAACACAGGGAATCGGCCCCCGTCTGGCCGGGGCCGGCCCCGCCGCGCAACTGTCCCAGGCGTGGCCCCGGGAGCTGGAGCCCGGGGAGGCCGAGGCGCTGATCCGGGCCGCGCCGCCCGCCGTTGCACTCCAGACGGCCCTCCTGCTGAGCGGAATCAGCCCCGAGGAGCTGCCCGCTCTGGGCGGCGCCGTCGCACCCGGCTCGGACAGGCTCGAGGTTCCCGGCCCCGAGAGTCGCCGCCTGACCCTGGGTCCCGTCGTCGGACAGCTCGCGGCCCGGTCTGCGGCCGACGGCCGGACCGGATGGCCCGCACCGCAGAAGCTCGAGGCCGAGCTGCGCCTGGCGGCGGTTGACGCCGGACTGAGCGATGCCGAGGAGATCACCCCGGAGGCGATCCGACACACCTACATCTGCTTTCTCGCCCGCCAGGGCGCGAGAATCGACGAGCTGCCTGCCCGTGTCGGGGCCCTGCCAGCGGACAGGCTGAACGGCTACGCCCGGCTGTCGCCGCCGGGCGCGAACCGCCCGCTGGCGGAGGTGGACCCCATTTACCCCGCGCTGTCGTGACCCACGCGGCCCGGGAGCCCGACCGCCTGTCCCCCTCGGGTCGTCGCAGAAGGGGCCGGGGCCGGATGCCCGCCCTCGCAGGGGCCGCCCTCGGCATTGCCCTCTGCTCCGCGGGCGTCGGCGCCGCCCCCCTGGTCAACTGCTACGACGAGGGGCGGGATCTGGTCCAGCGCCTGCCGCGCGGTGACTGCAAGGGCCGGGAGGTCTCCCAGGCGGAGGCCGCGGAGATCCGGACCCGCCGCCAGGAGCGGGTGCGCCGGATCGTCACCCGCAGACCCGAGCCGGTCGCACCGGGCCGGCGACTCGGCTCCGTCGGATCGGGCTTCTTCGTCGACGCCGGCGGGCTTCTGCTCACCAATCTCCATGTGGTCGATCCGTGCAAGGTGATCTCCGTGTCCACGCCCCGGGGCGAGACCGCCCGCGCGGGGATCGAGGCGCGCGATGGGGACCTGGATCTGGCCCTCCTCCGCGCCGACCTGGGGCCGGAGGCCGTGGCGGTGTTCGCGGACGCCGACACCGCCTCCGGCAGCCGGGTCGGCGTGGTGGGCTACCCGGACCAGGGCGTCCCCCCCGTCAAGCCCTTGCTGGTGACCGGCACCCTCAAGGGCCTGGGCGAGATGCCCATGGTGCGAGGGCTGCCGGTCCTCGGCGTGGCGGGCGACATACGTCACGGCCACAGCGGGGCGCCGTTGCTGGACGCCCAGGGCCGGGTCATCGGCGTGCTCTTCGCCAAGGCCAGGGGGCGGGACATCTACGAGAAGACCGGGCGCAAGGTCGGGGACCTGGGCTTCGCCGTCCCCGCCAGCCTGGCGGCCACCTTCGTGCGCCTGCACGGCGCGCACGGGCCGGCCGCGCCGCCGGACCCCGGCCCTCCTCCGGACCTCCTTGAGCACGCCCGGCCGTTCGTGGCCCGGGTGGAGTGCTGGCGCTAGCGCCGCCGGCGTCGAATCGCGGGTGCCCGGCAACGTCTATATAGAGCAGTATGGGCGTGGCTTGGTCCTTTGGGAGCTCTCGGATGCGCAATCCGGTGGTCAAGCGCGCGGCGGGGCTCTACCTGGTCATCGTCGCGTCGGTGTTCGTGCTCTCCTGTCTCTGGGAGTTCGTGCTCGAGGACCGGCTGTCCACCGCACACGCCGCAGAGTCGGCCGAGGAGCACTGGGAGTACGTCCTGACATCCACGGCCTTCGCCGCGCTGGCCGTAACGCTTCCGCTGTGGCTGCGCATCCGCGCCGACCTGCGGGACGCCCGGCTGCGCGAAAAGCTGCAGCTGACCGCCGCCGTATTCGAGCACACCCAGGACGCCGTGATGATCACCGACGGCGACCGGCGGATCATATCGGTCAACCGCCGGTTCACGCAGGTGACCGGATACACCGCCGAGGAGGCACTGGGAAAGACACCGCGCCTGCTCCAGTCCGGCCGCCACTCAGAGGCCTTCTACCGCGGACTCTGGGCCTCGATCGAGCAGACCGGACACTGGAAGGGCGAGATCTGGAACCGCACGAAGTCGGGCGCCGTCGTCCCGTTCTGGGAGAACATTACCCGGGTCGACGACGGTCAGGGTCGGGCGGCCCGCTACGTCGCGGTTCTCTCGGACATCAGCGCCATCGAGCAGCGGCGCGAGCGCCTGGCGCACCTGGCCTATCACGACCCGCTGACGGACCTTCCCAACCGCTCGCTCTTCGAGGACCGGCTGGGGCATGCCCTGGAGCACGCCCAGCGGCGCCGCAGCCCCCTGGCGGTGCTGTTCATCGACCTCGACTGCTTCAAGCGGGTAAACGACGGGCTGGGACATGCCGTGGGCGACCGGGTCCTGCGCGCGACGGCCGACCGGCTCCGCCGCTGCGTGCGCGGTTCCGACACCGTCTCGCGGCTCGGCGGCGACGAGTTCACGGTGATCCTGGAGGACCTGAGCGACTCCCGCCATGCCGCACGGGTGGCCGAAGAGATCATCGCGTCACTCGGCCATCCGATCCGCCTGGACAACGAAGACGTACGCGCCACCGCCAGCATCGGGATAAGCCTGTTTCCGGAGGACGGCGCCGACGGCAGCGCCCTGCTGCGGGCGGCCGACGCGGCCATGTACCGCGCCAAGCAGGCCGGGCGCGACACCTACAGGTTCTACGACAGCGCAGAGCAGGCGGGCGAGGCGCCCGGGGGATTCGGCGCCCCTCCGGGGCGGACCGGGTGAGATGCTCTCCGGGAGACCTGGCGCGCCGATCGCAACGCCAGGCCTGCTGCGACTGCGCTTCGCCGACGGGTCGCTCACGTGGTCGTCCGCCCCGACTTGCAGGCCGACGATCCGGTCCGCCGTCTCCCCCGCCCCGGACACGATGATGATCCCCAGGTCGAAACGCTCGCGAGGATACCGGGCGATTCTCAGTCCCTCCTCGCCCGCCAGCCCGACGCCGAGCAGCACCAGGTCGCAGAGGAGCGTGCGCATGGTCTCGGCGCCGTCCGCCTCGAAGACGCTATAGCCATGATCCGACAGGCAGTCCTTGAGCGGGTCCCGAACGTCGGCGTCGTTGTCGACCGCCAGGACGTTCGTGGTCCCGGTCATGGTGACCCTGTTCCTCTGAAGGGGCCTCGGGCCCCTATCACCGCAGGATGGCGCTGAGGAATACGCGGGAGTCCCGCTGCCGCGCGACCCCCCGGTCAGTCCGGAAAGACCAGGGTCTCGGCGATGCCCAGCTCCCGGCCCACGAGACGGGCCACCGTCTGGCCCAGCCAGTTCGGCTGGTGGGCGTCCGAGCCGAACACGAAGCGGAAGCGCGCCCGGTGGGGCCCGTAGAAGGCACTCCAGTCACAGCGCCAGACATATCGGTTGTTGATCTCCACCAGGCATTCGGGCGGAACCCTTCGCAGGTCCGTACTCAGGGCATTGGGATGGGCGATGATCACCGGCTTGCCCGTGCCCAGCAGGCGTTCCAGGGCGCCGTAGTCGGCATCCCGATCGTAGCAGTGGAAGATGAAGTAGTCGTTGGACCCGACGTCGAGCGCCGCGTCCGCCCAGGCGCTGCCGTCGACCTCCATCCCGACCCGCAGGCCCGCCGCCCTAAGCTCCCGCTCGTAGGCATCCCAGGCCCCGTCGACCAGGAACTCGAGATGGTCGCTGATTCCCAGGGTGCGCGCGTGCCCCACCCTGGCGACGAGCCCGACGGTCTGCTCGGCGACCACCGACGAGTCGCCCGTGGACCAGGTGGTGTGGATGTGCAGATCCTGAGGGAGCATTGCGTCCTCCGCAACGGCTTGTGCGGCCTATGATTGAATGAGACAGCCGCCGGGCACGGATGTGCCTTTCGCGGGCCGTTCCGGCCGCAGCCGGACCGGCGGTGATCTGTTCCACCCCGCTCGGAGACCCGACAGACGATGGACCAGGAGACTGCACGCACCCGCTTCCGGGCGGGGGATCTGAAGGAGGTGATCATCGAGCCCGCCGACCAGGGCAACGGCTGGATGATCGTCATCCGCCCGTGCCTCGGCGAGCCCGTGAAGCTCACGGACCACGGGGGCGGCGAGAAGGTCTACCACAGCCTGGAGCACGCCACGGAGGTCGCCCGGGGGATCGGCTTCGACACCGTGCGGGTTGAGGAGCGGTTCTGACAGCGGGCCGCCGACTCAGGGCGCGGCCAGCAGACTCAGGGGCAGCTCCACCTCACGGACGGTGCCGCCGTCCAGGCCGTGTACCTCCAGGTGAACCCGCGGCGCCTCGGCGTCCCAGTCGACGCGGATCAGCCCGAAGTTCTCGCCCCCATAGGCCGACCCGGAGACCCGGTAGGGGTTGTCCTCATCCCCGCGGGGACGCCGCGAGGTGTTGAGGCCGCTTGCCGTGACCTCGTAGAGGGGATAGCCGGCGGCCGAGTCCACCAGCCGGGAGATCTCTGCGAAATGCCGGTCGCCGCTGACCAGGACCAGGCCGCTCGCCCCGGTCTCCCCGATCAGCTCGAACAGGCGCCCACGCTCCAGCGGGAAGTTGGCCCACTTCTCGAAGCAGTGCCGGTCCGAGATTACCTGGATGCTGGAGACCAAAATGCGCAGCTCCGCCGGCTCGCGAAGGCGCCCCGCAAGCCATTGCCACTGGTCATCCCCCAGCAGGGTCGCCTGCGGATCCCGGTTGGGCTCGTAGCCGCCGCCGGGACAGTCCCCGTCGTCTCCGCGCAGGGTCGGGCTGCGGAAGTAGCGCGTATCGAGCAGGATGAGCTGGATGCGCCGTCCCGGCTCCCCGAGCACCCTGGATGAGTAAACACCCGGCCGCCCGCGCTCGGGCGCGGAATCCGGCACGTCGAAAAAGTCCAGGAACAGGCGCTCCGAGACCTCTTTCCATGGGTACTCCGCACCGGCGTTGTCCAGTCCGTAGTCGTGGTCGTCCCAGGTGGCGTACACCGGCACCTGCGCACGCAGTGCCTGGAATCCGGTCCGTTCCGACAGGCTCCGGTACGCCCGGGCGATGCGCTCGGGCTCAGGCGCGAAGCGGTTGAGCCCGCCGTCTGCGTAGACCGCGTCGCCGCTCAGGATGAACAGGTCGGGACCGGACGCCAGCACGCTGCGCCAGATGGGGGCCGGCTTCCACTGGCGCAGGCAGGAGCCGAATGCGACGGTGTCCGCCGCCCCCGCCGCAGCGGATATCAGGCACGCCGCCAGGGCGACGGCCCCCAGGACCCTGTGCCGGGAGTTGTGCATCTCTCGCCCGCCTTGCCGGGTTTCCGCGCCCATCCTGCCACGGCCGGATGCCCGGGGGATGGCAGCGCGGGTGACGGGTGGGGATTTCCCCCGGACCGCGACGCCTGTCCCTGGCGCTGCTTTCGCGGCCGGAAGGGGCCTCCCGCGGGTCCCTGCCTTCGCCACCCGCAGGCGGGGCTCGGGGACCGGCAGCGCTTTCCCCGTCGGGGCGGAGGCGAATGCCCCCTCAGACGTAGTAATCCAGCTCCTCCTGGTGCTTGAGCAGGTCGCGCATACGGTGTGGATCGTCACCGAAGAAGAACACCAGGCCCCAGTGGGTGCCGAAGGCCGTGCGCTTGGTCACCGTCTCCTGCAGCGGCGGGGTCAGCTCGTGGTAGTCGAAGTAGGCGTCGTTCTCGGTCTCCTCCGGAATCTCCAGATGGCTGACCACGCGCCGACGCGGATAGACCCCGAAGGAGCCGGCGAAGCCCTTGGCGTCGACGACCTCACGGGGGAAGAAGGCCTGGATCTCCTCCTCGGTGGTCTTGGGATCGAAGGCCAGGACCAGGCCCTGATAGGCGTTGAACCCGTAGGCCCTCTCCAGGAGCTCGAACACCTTGAACCCCGGGGGCCGGTAGGCGACCTCGCCGAAGTACATCTCGCCGTCGCTGGTAACGAAGTACTCCGGGTGGATGAAGCCGAATTCGATGTCGAAGGTCTTGATCAGCTTCTCGATCTGCGTCCTGATGGCGGGGCGGTAGCGCTCGAGCTCCGGGGAGGCGGGAACGAACACCGAGTACCCCAGGGTGACGTACTCGGAGATGTTGAGGAACCGGATCTTGCCGTTGTGGATCCAGGCCTCCACGGCGAACTCCCAGCCGTCCAGGTGGCTCTCCATCAGGCAGGGGAATTCCTCGTCGGGGATGACGTCCACCTCGTCGGGGGTACGTATGACCCGGTGGCCGAGACAGCCGGCCTTGTCGAACGCCTTGAGGTGGATTGGGTCGTTGGGATCGCCGTCCAGCTTCAGCAGGGTCTGGTTCACCCGCTTGAGGAACCGGATCACGTCCGACTTGTCGTGGGCCTCCTCGAAGATCCCCACCCGGACGCCCCCCAGCTGGGCCCGGCGCTTCATCAGCGCCTTGTCGCGGAAGAGTATCGACTGGCCGAACAGTCGCGGGTTCTCAAGCAGCACGGCGTTGATGGCACCCGCCCACTCCACCGTCTCCTCGAACAGGGGTATTGCCACATTTACGCCCATCTCCTTCAGCGTCTGGGCGATCTCCATCGAGCGGTCGTTCAGGCGCTCGAAGTCCCAGGGCAGATACGGAATGTCGTGCTCCTTGCAGTAGTCCTCAGCCCAAGGGGGCGCGACGACGATGTAGCGCCGGTCGAAGCGGTCGACGGCGTCTATCGCATTGAGGCTCCAACCGAGGAGCGCTACGTAACCCTTCTCGGGGTTCTTTTCGACCATGATTGACTCCCTGCTCGGTGAATGGAGGCGGCACGCAGACTCGCGTCGCCGGGTCGCTGCAGATCGGCGGGATCGGGCCAACACACGCCGATGCTTTCCGATTGCGCCGCACCACGCTCCGGCGCATGCCGGGAGCACCGCGGGCAGCGGTGCCGGCGGCGCGTCGTGGGGCAGGAGGGGGATTCCCGGGGCGATTACCCCGCCCGCGGCATCCGGCGCAGACGCCCGGGATCGAAACACGCCGGAGTGCGTGGCGCGACCCCTGGTAGCCCCGACCCGCGGCCGTCTATAGTCAGGGTAGTCCCAGCGCAGGGGTGATAACAACCGCGTGCAGGCCGGTGACAATGGCGAAGGCCTGTCGATACAGGCCAAGTCGATCGACCCTGACGATTGCCGGCCAACAGAACGCCGTCCCGGGGCACGGGCGGAGATATGGGCGCCCGCCGACGCGGCCGGCGCCGCCTAGCGGCTCTTGGACGGATGAACGACCCTTACACCTTGATCGTGCTCTCCTCCCTGGCCCTCGGGCTGATCGCCGGCGCGGTCATGCACCGGTCGGACTTCTGCGTCACGGCCATGTTCCGTGACTTCTTCCTGTTTCGCGACACCTACATGCTGCGCATGCTGGGGCTGCTCGTCGTGGTATCCATGGCCCTGTTCGAAGTGCTGCGCTGGACGGGCCTGGCCACGCCCTATCCTTTCCCGCTGCTCGGTCCGGCCTCCCTGTCCAACGTCCTCGGGGGCGCGCTGTTCGGCGTGGGAATGGTGCTCGCCGGCGGGTGTGTGATCGGCACCCTGTACAAGATGGGCTCGGGCAGCCTGCTCTCCGCCCTGGCGTTCATCGGCCTGCTGACGGGCGCCGCCCTCTATGCCGAGATCCATCCCTGGTGGAGCCGCTTTGCGGGCGCCACGACGGTGTTTCCGGGACGAACCACCCTGCCGGAGGTGCTCGGGGTGGACCCCATCCTGGTGATCGGTCCCGCGGTACTCGCCGGCGCCCTGCCCTTATGGGCCTGGCAGCGCCGGGGCGCCCTCCAGCGGCCCGCCTTCGCCGAGGGCTATCTCCAGCCCTGGCGGGCGGCCCTGGTCCTGGCCGCCATCGGCGGTCTGTCCTACGTCGTGATGGGCATGCCGCTGGGCATCACCACGGCCTATTCGAAGATGGGCGCCTGGGTGGAGTCCCTGTTCGCGCCGCAGCACGTGGCGGGGCTGGCCTATTTTCAGGCCGTTCCGCTCGACTACCGGCCACCCTTCGCCGCGGCATCCATCCAGGGCGGCGCGGGTCCCGACCTCGACGCCATCGCCGCCATCCAGTACCCACTGATCTTCGGGGTGGTCGCGGGGGCCGCGGTCTCGGCGCTCCTGCTGGGCGAGCTTCGCCTGCACTGGCGCATGCCCGCACGACAGTACGCATCGGCGTTCGTCGGGGGCCTGACTCTGGGCCTGGCGGCGCGGATGGTCCCGGCCTGCAACGTGTGGCATCTTTGGGGGGGACTGCCTATCCTGGCCTTGCAGAGCCTGCTGTTCCTTCTGGGTCTCCTGCCCGGGGCCTGGCTTGGCAGCCGCCTGCTGGTCCGCTTCGTCACCCGAACTTGAGAAAGACGAGCCCGATGGGTGAGCTGATCGAAATCGACATCCGCGGCCAGATCTGTCCGTCATGCCTGCTGATTGCGCTCAAGGAGGTCAACGAGCGGGGGCGGGATCTGCGCGTTGGAGCGGTCGAGCTCCGCGTGCTCACCAGCGACCGCCAGTCCACCGCCACCATTCCCCAGGCCGTGTCCAACATGGGCTACGGGGTCCGGGTGCGGAAGCGGGAAGGCCATTACGAGGTGATCATCGGTGCGCCGTCCTGAGCCCGACGCCGCACATCTGAACGACACCGAGGCGGAAGCCCTGATAGCCAGCCGCGACGCGGCCTTCGGCTACATCCGCGCAAAGGTGGATCAGCTCCTCGGGGTTATGGGGACGCTGCCCCTGCGCCCGGAAGAGCTGGACGACGAGACTCTCCTCGCCCTGGACCCCATCGGCATCATCGCGGCGTCCTTCGACCACATCCTGGAGCACCTGCGCGAGACCAACGAAGCACTCACCGTCGCGCGTAACGAGGTGCAGGCCATCCTCGACTCGGCGGGTGCGGCCATACTGGTCGTGGACAGCCAGATGCGTCTGGAGGTCTGCAACCAGCAGGCCCAGGAGCTGTTCTTCTCCGAGCTGAATGCGGTGGAAGGCGAGCCCCTCTGCGACATCCTCCAGTGCGCCAGCACGGCCGCGGAGAGAGAGGTCTTCAAGCGGATACTCGAGACCGGATCGGTCTCCGAGCAGGGCGATCTGGTGCACGAAGGCCGCCACTATCACTTCGTGGCCACGCCGCTGCAGGACGCCGAGGGCCGGGTCACCCGAGCGGTGTTCGTCTACAGCGACTTCACCGAGCGCCGGCTGGCCCAGGAGCAGGTGCGGCAGCTCGCGTACTTCGACTCCCTGACGGGGCTTCCCAATCGCACCCTGATCCATGATCGCATCAAAGACGCGATCGCCCTGGCGCGCCGCCAGGGCCATGCGGTGGCCGTCCTGTTCATCGACCTCGACCGGTTCAAGCCCATCAACGACACCCTCGGGCACGAGGCGGGGGACAAGGTGCTGCGGATGGTCGGTGCGCGGCTGACAGAGAGCGTGCGCGCGACGGACACGGTCGCGCGTCTCGGTGGCGACGAGTTTCTCGTCACGCTCACCTCCCTCACCAGCAACTACCATATCGCCCCGCTCACCCGGAAGATCCTGGACGCCCTGGCGGAGCCCTACGATGTGGACGGCCGGGAGGTCTTCACCGGGGCGAGCATCGGCGTGGGTCTCTACCCCGACGACGGCGAGAGCCCTACCGATCTGATCCGAAAGGCCGACATGGCGATGTACGCGGCCAAGGGCGAGGGACGGAACACCTACAGGTTCTATTCGGACGACCTCAATCGCAAGGCCAAGGCCCGTATGGAGCTCGACGCCCGGCTGCGCCGGGCGCTGCACGACGACGAGTTCAGTCTCGCGTTCCAGCCCCAGGTGGACCTCCTCGAAGGGCGGGTCTTCGGGGCGGAGGCGCTGGTGCGCTGGAAGTCGACCGACCACAGGCCGATGGCACCCGGCGCGTTCATCCCCGTGGCCGAAGAGAACGGCCTGATCATTCCGCTGGGCGACTGGGTGCTCCGAAAGGCGTGCCGGGAGGCCACGGGGTGGCAGACGCTGCAGCCGGGCGGCGTGAAGCTCGCAGTCAACCTCTCACCCATTCAGCTCGGCGAGCACGACTTCTGCGACCGTCTGGAGCAGATCCTCGATGAGACCGGGCTTCCCCCGGGCTGCCTGGAGCTTGAGATCACCGAGGGCATGCTCATGGAGCGCTTCGGCCGGCGCCTCCAGACCCTGGAGCGCATCAAGGCCATGGGCGTCGGACTCACCATCGACGATTTCGGCACCGGCTACTCGTCCCTCAGCTACCTCAAGGATTTCCCGCTGGACCGGCTCAAGATCGCCCAGGAATTCATGGCGTCCGTGCCCGGCAACGCCGGCAGCTGCGCCATCGTGGAGGCGATCATCGCGCTCGCCCGCAGCCTGACTCTCGGCGTGGTCGCCGAGGGCGTGGAGACCGAGGAGCAGATGGCGTTCCTGCGCCGGCTGGGCTGCTGCACGATCCAGGGCTACCTGTTCTCCCGGCCCGTCGGCGCAGATCGCCTCAAAGAGATCTTCGCGGAGGGCAAAGCCGCCATGCCGAAATGCCCTCAGGGGGTGCGGGCCGATCCGGACCCGGCCCCGGACGGGTAGTCCGCCTCGCGCCCGCCGACCCTCTAAAGCGGCGTCGCCCGCACTTGATACAAGGGGCAACCCGGCCGAGAATCCCCCCTCCCCTTTTCCGGCCCGGCTCCCGCCGAAGCACTCATGTCCGGCAGCATAAGAATCCGCGGCGCGCGCCAGCACAATCTGAAGGACCTGGACCTGGACCTGCCGCTGGGCGAGCTGATCGTGGTCACCGGCGTGAGCGGGTCCGGCAAGTCGTCCCTGGCCTTCGACACGGTGTATGCCGAGGGCCAGCGCCGCTACGTCGAGACCTTCTCGCCCTACGCCCGCCAGTTCCTGGACCGGATGGACCGGCCCCAGGCCGATCGCATCGACGGCATCCCGCCGGCCATTGCCATCGACCAGACCAACCCCGTGCGGACCTCGCGCTCCACGGTCGGGACCATGACGGAGCTCAACGACCACCTCAAGCTCCTGTTCGCCCGGGCGGCGCGCCTGTTCTGCCGGGGCTGCGGGCGCGAGGTCCGGCGTGACACCCCGGCCTCCGTGCTGGCGGACCTGGCCGGGCGCATGGGGACGCCGGGGCCCGCGGCGATGATTGCCTTCCCGGTCTCCGTGCCGGAGCGTTTCACGGCGGAGGAGATCCGCGGGCTCCTGGCCCAGCAGGGCTACACGCGCGTGCTCGGCGATCGGGACGACGTCCTGGAGGTGGTGCAGGACCGGGTCCGCCTCGAGCCCGGCCGCCGCGACCGCATCGCCGAGGCCCTCGAGACCGCGCTCGCTCGCGGACAGGGACAGATCCGAGTCCACCTGCTGGACGAGAGCCGCGAGCCGATCCACACCCTGCGCTACTCATCGGACCTGCACTGCCCGGACTGCGACATCCACTACCGGGACCCGGTCCCGAACCTGTTCTCGTTCAACTCCGCCCTCGGCGCCTGCGAGACCTGCCGCGGCTTCGGGCGCACCATCGGCATCGACTACGGCCTGGTGGTGCCCGACGAGCGCAGGACCCTGGCCGAGGGGGCGGTCAAGCCCATCCAGTCGGACAGCTACCTGGAGGTCCAGGGCGACCTGATGCGCTACGCGCGCAGGCGGGGGGTCCCCACCGACGTGCCCTGGCGGGACCTGAGCGAGGCGCACCGCCGGTGGGTCATCGAGGGGGAGGGGGACTGGGACCGGGGCGTCTGGTATGGGCTGGAGCGCTTCTTCGAGTGGCTCGAGTCCAAGAGTTACAAGATGCACATCCGTGTGCTGCTGTCGAAGTACCGGTCCTACGACCTCTGCCCGGACTGCAGGGGCGCCCGGCTCAAGCCCCAGGCCCTGGACTTCCGCATCGGCGAGCGCCGGGACGCCGACGCCGTCCTGGACCCGGGCGAGCGCTTCCGCCCCGACGCGGTCGGCGCCCCGGACTCGCACTGGCGCGCCCTGCCCGGGCTCAGCATCCACGACCTGGCGCGGCTGCCCGTAGGCCGGTGCCGGGCCTTCTTCGACGGCCTGCACCTGCCCGCCCCCCTGGATCAGGCCGCGGACCTCCTGCTGACCGAGATCAGGTCCCGCCTCGACTATCTGGGGGCGGTCGGTCTGGACTATCTGACCCTCGACCGCCAGTCCCGGACCCTGTCGGGAGGCGAGGTCCAGCGCATCA
>JASFUT010000024.1:0-19411 GCA_050050175.1 Chromatiales bacterium | reverse complement strand
CCGCGCAGCCGCTGCCACAGGGCCCGCTCCTCCCCCGGCGGGCTGCTTACCGTCACCTGCCAGGCATCGCGGATGCGCCGTGCGCTCTCCGCCGCGGCGCGGGCATTGTCCTGCCGGGCCAGGGCCTCCGCCTCCTGGATCAGGGCCTCGCGCTGGAGGCGGTTGTGGCGTCGCTCCTTGTCCATGCGCGCCTCCAGGGCCGCAACGGCCTCGCCGTAGCGCGTGCGCACGACCTCCCAGTCCGTGCGGGCCACCGGCCCGGCGCTGCGCCATCGCCCGCACAGCCGGTGCACCGCCTTGTCGACGGCACGCCAGTCCGGGCGGTCCCAGTCGGTGTCCTGCTCTATGCGCTCCAGCTCGACGCAGATGCCCGCCCGCTCCTCGAGGTTCCGCCCTCGCGCCGCGGCAGCTTCCCGGCGGTGCTCCACCACCGGCTGGTAGGCGCGGGTGCAGGCCGCGTCGAAGCGCCGCCACAGACCTTTTCCGCCGGCGTCGATCCGGCCGAGCCGCTTCCACTCGCGGCGCAGCTCGCGTACCTCCGCGGCAAGCTTTTCGGGGGGCATGGCCGTGTCCGGGAGGGCCTCGGCACGCTCGATGAGCGCCTCTCGTGCCCGGTCCGAGCCCCAATGCCGCCAGGACTTGAGCTCCCCAAGCCTGGGTCCGGCTGCGCGCAGGCGGCCTTCGATCCGCCGCAGCCGGCCTCTGGGCAGCCCGGTCAGGCCCCGCAGGAGCTCGGTTGCCTGCCCGTGGCTGTGCAGGGCCGCCTCCAGGCGGTTCTCCGCCAGGGCCCGGTCCAGATCGGCCAGCGCACGCTCCAGGGCTTCGACCCGTTCGGGGTCGGCCCGCCCCTGCCGGGCGAGCCGCTCGCCCAGCGCGGACATCCTGTCCTTCAGGGCCCTGTGCCGTGCCGCGAGCGCCGGCGGGAGCTCCGAGGCCAGGGCCTCGACCTCCCGCGCCAGCGCATCCACGCGCGCCGGGTCGAGCCGGTCCAGCTCCTTGAGGGACTCGGCTTCTCCCTCCAGGCCCCTCAGGGTGGAGTCCTGGGCAGCCCGGGCCCGGCGCTGATCCACGGCGCCGCGGGCCCGGTCGATCAGCTCCGCGAAGCGCTCATCGGTGTCCTTCAGACGCACCGAGGGGCTTTCCGGCCCGCGTAGCACGCGCCAGGCGGACTCGATCTCCGCGAGGCGTCGCTCCAGCGTCTCTGGGGCGGTGTCGGCGCCGTCGGCGAGCAGGCGCTCGAGCTCGGTGCAGAGCCCTTCGCGGTGCCGCCGGATCTCGGCCTCGTGCCGGCGCTCCTCGCGGTAGGCCTCGAGGCGCCCCTCGAATGCCTCGGCCGCCTCGGTCCAGCGTTGGCGCTGTCCGGGGTCGACGTCCGGCTCGAGGCTCCGCCAGCGCTCGCGCAGCCGCGCCCAGGCCGCCTCGTCAGAGGACCAGTCGTCGCCTCCGCCCCGATGCTGCAGCTCCGCGATGATGCGCTCGCACTCGGCGCAGCGCTCCCGGCGCTCCTGGATGAGGGCAAGGCGCTGCCGCGCCGACTGGGCGACGCGCTTGTCACGGCCGCGGACCGCCCGTTCCAGCGTCTTGAGCGCCTCTTCGGACTGCACCCGCTCGAAGGCGGCCAGGCGGATCTCGGGGACGGCGTCCTCCGCCGCGATGCGCGCCAAAGCGGCCTCTTCGTGGATCAGCTCCAGCGCGGCCCGTCGCATCTGCGGCGATGGGGACTCCCGCGCGAGCATCTGCGTGAGCAACGGGTCGTCGCAGACGGTGATCGCCTCCGCCAGCAGATCGGGGTCCGCGGCGCCATCCTCGGGGCGCGAGCGCAGGAGGATCTGCAGGCGCACCCTCGCCGCCTGGCTCACTTCCGAGGTGACCGCGCAGAGCCCGACCAGAACGCGCATGTCGTCGAGGCGGCGGATCGCGGCGCGGCGCACGTCGACGCTGGGATCGTCCTTCGCCAGCCGCTGCAGAACGGATTGTTCCATGGCGCGCTCGCCGACCGCCTCCAGGCGGACCAGGGGATCCGGATGCTCCCATCTGGGCTTCAGCCAATGCTTGAGCATGTCCTCAACGCCTCGGTGGGCGGGTCAGATAGGGCCGACGCGGGCCCCGGGGGCCATTGTAAACCGGTCGCCGCTGTACTGAAGGGCCCTCAGCGGAAGTACTTGAAGCCCAGCAGGCGGCTCAGCCACGGCCGCTCCAGGGTGTCGCGCAGGACCTGCTCGAGACCGTACTCGCCGGTGCGCGCGATGGCGTCGGCGGCGAGCAGGCCGCTCCGGACCGCCGGGCCTATGCCCTCGCACATGTCCCGGGTGGCGAGTCCGGCCGCGTCCCCGACCACGAAGGCGTTGCCCCCGCGCGTCGGCGTGTCCGGCGACCGGGCGTAGTAGCTGTAGCCGCCGGGCTCCAGGCGCTGGCGCTCCACCAGGCCCGAGCGCGAGAGCACCCGGGTGAAATGCTTCCAGTGCGTCTTGATGTCGGCTCCCCGGCGCTTGAGCGCCTCGGCGAAGGCGCCGACACCGACGTTGACCACGCCGTTCTCCTTGGGCACGTACCAGGCGTATCCCGGCAGCCCCTTGTCGAAGAACCACAGGTGACAGTCCGGGTCCGTCCACGGATAGGCCAGCTCCCGCTCCAGGGCGACCACCTGCAGGTGGCGGGGACGAGGGCACTGCCCGCGGAAGAGGGTGCGGTAGACGGGGCACTTGGTCCCGCCGGCGCCCACCAGGTAGCGGCAGCGGAAGCGCCCGTCGACGACGAAGCCGTCCCCGTCGGCCGCGACGCGCTTGACGTCGTGTGTCAGCACCTCGGCGCCGGAGCGCTCCAGCAGCCAGGCGTCGAATTCGATCCGGCGAATGGAGTGCTGGCGGGTGCCCAGGGAGAAGGCGGTCCGGAACAGATGGATGCGCAGGCGCTCGAAGGTGAGAAAGCTGTGGGGATAGTCGACGGGGTCCAGCTCCAGGTCCGTCAGCACCTCCGGGGTGATCCAGCCCCCGCACAGCTTCTCCCGGGGGAACGCCTGCCGGTCCAGCACCAGCGGCTCGATGCCCTGCTCGCGCAGGCGCCGGGCACAGCTGGATCCCGCAGGGCCGCCGCCGACGATGATCGCCTCAACCTCGCGCACGGCTCAATCCCCCTGCCACCCGGTCCGCTTCGGCGGCGAGGCGGCCCCGGCGTAGAGGTAGGCCCGGCTCATGGGGTAGTCGCTGCCCACGTTGCCCTTGCTGAAAGTGATCTGGAACAGGTGGGTTCGGCTGTTCGGCGACCGGAACATCTCGGCGCAGGCGTAGAGATAGGTCCGCCACTTGCGCCGGAAACGCTCGTCGAAGCGCTCGGGGTCCAGGGCGTGGATCGCCTCCCAGCGGGCGTCGAAGCGCTCGGCCCAGGCATCCAGGGTAGGGGCGTAGTGGCGGCGCAGGTTCTCGACGTCCAGCACCTCCAGGCCGTTGGCGGCCATGGCGTCCAGGGTCCGGGACAGGCTCGGAATCCAGCCGCCGGGGAAGATGTGCTTGCGGATCCAGAACTCCGTGTCCCTGTGCTCTACGTGTCCGATGAAGTGGAGCACCCCCAGACCGCCGGGCTTGAGGCAGGCCGCCAGGGCCTGAACCGATTCCCCCAGCTGATCCCGCCCCGCATGCTCCAGGACGCCGATCGAGGCCGCCTTGTCGTATTGCTCGTCGATATCGCGAAAGTCCGCCTCCTGCACCCTGAGCCCGGGCTCCAGGCCGCGCCGGCGGATCTCCGCGCGCAGGGCCCCGACCTGCTCCGACGTGGCGTTGTAGCCGGTGGCGTCCACGCCGTAGTGCGCCCGGGCGTGGAACATGAGTCCGCCCCAGCCACAGCCGATGTCCACCAGGGACTCCCCAGGCTCCAGGCGCAGCTTACGGCATACGTGGTCGTTCTTGTTGAGCTGGGCCTCCTCCAGCGTCTCGGTGCCCTCCTTCCAGTAGGCGCAGGTGTACATCATGGCCTGCTCGTCCAGCCAGAGCCGGTAGAAATCGGTGCCCAGGGCGTAGTGGAACACCGCGTTGGCCTTGGCCTGCCGGCGGGAGCGGTTGCTGTAGCGGAGCTCGTGCCAGCGGTTGCGCACCCGCACCAGGGGGCTCACCCTCTCGTTGAATCCACTGTCCATGCCGGCCCGGAATACCCGGGCGACGTCCCCTTCGACGTCGACGTCGCCGTCGAAATAGGATTCGAGGATGCCCAGGTGGCCGAACAGCAGGGTCTTCCACTGGGCCCGGCCGCTTCGGAAGCGCAGCGTGAACACCGGCTCGTCGGCGCGGTTGCGGTAGGCGGTGCCGTCGGCGAACTCCACGCGGAACGGGACCGCGGTGCGCCGACCCAGCCTCTCGAATTGCTTGCTCAGCAGTGCGGACATGTCGCGGGTCGATCTCCGGGTCATTGGCGCCGAGTCAATCCTAGAGCACGGGGCCCCTTCCGGGGAGTGCGGGCTCAGGATTTCTCCGTCGTCAGGGCCAGGCGCGCGCGACAGCGCTCGCCCGCCCGGTCGATCCCGGCCCGCGCCGCCGCCAGGCTGTCCCGGTCGACTTGGTCGGCAAGGCCGTCCAGGCAGCTCCGACAGGCTTGCTCGAACGCGGCGAGGGCATCGAGGACCTCGCCGCGGGGCAGAGGCCGGTCCGGCGCGGATCCCGGGCTCTCCGCCGACGTTACCGGGGCGGAGCGGGGAATGATCCTGTCGCCGCCTTCCGGGGCCCGGGCGGTGAGCGGGCCCGTCTTCACATAGCGGCGGCCCCGGTACTCGAAGTCCGTGCCCACCGCGAGGTCGTGGAATCTCATTCACCTGCTCCTCCGAAGCCTGCCGGGCGGATCATAGCCAGGGCGTGGCGCCGGCTCCAGGGCCGACGTCGCAACGTCCGCCCGCAGCCGCTAGACTGCACCGATCCATGTCTTGCTGGGGCGGCAGGCAGCCCGTGCAACGAGCGAAGGCCATCGACAGTCTCTACGACCTGGTCACCGGGGACGAGGACGCCCGGGTGTGCAAGGACATCCCCGAAGAGGCCTGTGACGACCAGCCGCGCAACTACTTCGCCTATCTTGTCGCCAACCTCCTGAACAAAGTCGGCGACGAGCTCGCCTCGGCCCGCCTGGTGCTGCCTTGGCTCCTCGGGGCGCTCGGGGCGCCGGCCGCCTTCACAGGCTTTCTGGTGCCCATCCGCGAGGCCGGCGTGCTGCTGCCCCAGCTCGCCGTGGCGGCCTACATCCGCCGCATGCCCAAGCGCAAGGGCGTGTGGCTGCTCGGCGCCACGCTGACCGCCCTGACCCTGGGCCTGATGGCCGTGGCGGCGGTCAGCCTGGAGGGCGCAACCGCCGGTGCGGTGATTCTCGCCCTGCTCCTGGCGTTCAGCCTGGCCCGCGGCCTGTGCTCGGTCTCGGCGAAGGACGTGCTCGGCAAGACCGTCTCCAAGAGCCGCCGGGGCTCGCTGATGGGCTACAGCGCCGGCATCGCCGGCGTCTTCACGCTGGGGTTCGGCGCCTATCTGGAGTTCTTCCTGGGCCGGCCCGAGGACCTGTGGGTGTTCTTCGCGCTGCTGGTGATCGCCATGGGGCTCTGGCTGGTCGCCGTGGGCGTGTTCGCACTGATCCGGGAGCAGCCGGGATCCACCGAGGGTGGCGGAAACGCCATGCGCGTGGCGCTGGACAGCCTGGGCATGCTGGGGAGCGACCCGCCTTTCCGCCGCTTCCTCATCACCCGGGCCCTGCTGCTGGGGCTGGCTTTGGCCCCCCCCTTCCTGGTCCTTATGGCGCAGGAGGCGAGCGGCGGCCTGTCGGGTCTGGGCATGATGATCATCGCCAGCGGGCTGGCCGGGACCGTCACATCCCCTGTCTGGGGCCGGCTCGGTGACCGCTCCGCCCGCCTGGTGATGGTGATCGCCGCCGTGCTGGGCGCGGCGGTCTGCATCCTGACCTGGCTGCTCGCGCGTCTGGACGCCGCCGTCATGTCCGAGTCCTGGACTTACGCGGCGCTGTTCGCCGCGCTTGCCGTCTTCCACAGCGGGGTGCGCCTGGGTCGCAAGGTCTACCTGGTGGACCTCGCCACCGAGCGGACCCGCGCCGCCTACGTTGCGGTCAGCAACACCTTGATCGGCGTGATGATGCTCTTCGGCGGGCTGATCGGGGCTCTCGGGGACCTCTTCGGCCCGGCCTCGGTGCTCCTGCTCCTGGGTATCCTGTCCCTGGCCGCCGGCGGGTATGCCTGGCGCCTGCCGGAGGTCTCCGAGCCCGAGTGACCGGCCGCGGGGGCTCGGAGCGCCCCGAGGGGCTCAGCCCGACCTGCGCACCCCTGCGCCTCACCCGGCACCGATGGGTGGGCCATCATGTCGGCTGCTGCGTGGATGCGGCGCCCGCCTCGTGCAGCAGGAAACGCTCGATAACGGCCATCAGAAGCGCGGAGACCACGAAGGTCATGTGGATAGCCACCAGCCAGATCAGCTTGTCGTTCGGGATCTGCTGGACGTTCATGAAGGCCTTGAGCAGATGGACCGAGGATATGGCGACGATGGAGCTCGCCACCTTGAGCTTGAGCGTGCCGGAGTCCAGCTTGCCCACCCAGCTCAGCTTCTCGTCGCTCTCGGCCAGCTCGATACGGGAGACGAAGTTCTCGTAGCCGCTGATGATCACCATCACCACCAGGCTGGCTACCAGCACCAGATCGATCAGGGAGAGGGTGGCGAGGATGATGTCCTTCTCCGACAGGGCGGCGACCTTGGGGACCATCGAGATCAGATCGCTCACGAAGCCGAGCGTGAGCAGCATGAGCAGCACCGCCAGCCCCAGGTACATGGGCACCAGGAGCTACCGGCTGTGGTACAGGACCTTCTCGATCAGGGTTTCCAGGTTCTTCACCGGGCGTCTCCGCGGCGGGTGTGATCAGTCGCTCCGCGCCGCCGTATGGTACAAGAACCGCCGCGGCACTCAGGCCTGTCCGGCGCCGGCCGGGGCGACCTGCAGCTGATTCCCGGGCCGGGGGCTCCTCGCCGAGTCGGCGGTGCCCCTGCCTGCGGCTTTGGTGGTCGGGGGAGCTTCTTCCCGGCAGTGCTCGAGGCTGCCGGGGACGACCCGCGCGGCGTCTTCTTCGCCGCTGCGGGTCGGCGTGGCGCCGTCAGTCTGCTCCCCGGGCCTCACCGGGACCTGCCGGGTTGTCGAGGCGGCGGTCCGGAATCGAATCCGGAATGCCGGAGGGACGTTCGCCGCTATCAGGTCCGGAAGGTCAAGAAAAGGACGGGCCGCAGATGCGGCCCGTCCCGGTCTTCCGGCTATGCCGACCCGGCGATCACTTCCGGATGCGGAAGCCGGTGATCTTGATCAGGTCGTCCGTCTCGCCGTCGACGGGGTTGGAGTCGAAGTCCGCAAGCGCCGCCGGCGTCTGGCCGTGCTGCACGTGGTAGAACGCGGTGCGGCCGGTGCCGTCGAAGATGAAGCCGCTCGGCTCGGCCTCCGGATCGCGGATGGAGAGCATGCGCACGCAGCCGTCGGTACGCCAGTCGCGGTCCGCGCCGTCCGGCAGGCAGGCCCAGATATCGCCGAAGGTGGTGTCCTCGACGACGTAGACGTTGCGCGTGTAGGGCTGGATGTCCAGGTTGTCGTGGCTGTTCATCTCCTCGTCGCCCTCGACGAAGCGGGTCACCCAGGCCTGGGCCTCGTTGCCGCCGTCCGCCAGCAGGTACTGGTTGAAGTTGTTGTCGAAGACCTGGTCGTTGGCGTTGACGGCCGCGTTGCTCTCGGTCACGCACAGGGTCTCGCCTTCGCCGCCGCCGCAGGTGTTGTTCCAGCACCAGAGGATGCCTTCGCCGCCGTTGAACATGCCGTAGGTGCGGTCGACGTGCAGGTCCTCGGGACGGCAGTAGCCGGTCGCGCCGTTGTCGTCGGCGTCGTCACGGGCGGTGGCCGCGCCCACGGCGACCCACTTGCCTTCCCCGTACTCGCAGCCCTGGCCGACGTCGTCGTTGCCGGTGCAGGCGTTGGTGAGGGCGTAGTTCTGGCCGGCGACCAGGGGCGACTGGCTGAGGTCGGTGATCAGGTTGCCGCAGAGCTGGCCGGGGCGAACCGGCGCGCCCGTGCAGCTGTAGAACGTCTCGGGCACGAAGCGGAAGACGGCGCCGCCGTCGCTGTCGAAGCCGTCGGGGCCGTTGCCGGCGCGCAGCTCGTCGCCGCCGATGACCACCCCGTTGTCCAGCACCTCGAGACCCTCCCAGGACTGGGTGGCCAGGGCAGTGCGCTTCTTGATCTCGCTCTCGCAGGAGTCAGCGGTCCCGTTACCGATGGAGCTGCGGATGTCGGCGTCCACGCCCGGGGCCCCGCGGTCGCTGATCCAGCACCCGGTGGTGGCCATGGGGTCGAGGATCTCGTAGCCGGCGCCGTCGTCCGTCTCCTCCGTCGCCAGGACCGTGCCCCACTGGGTGGTGCGGAGGCCGTCGCAGCGGTCCATGCCGGAGAGGATGGTCTCGACCGCGCCGGTGCTCACGTCGACGCGCTGAACGGACGGGTTCTGACCCGCGTGGGTGCCGAACGCGGTGGTCACCACGCCGCTGCGGCCGTCCTCGTTGCACACGATCAGGTGCGTGTAGTCGATGTCGTCCGGCCAGAAGGTGATCATGTCCGCCTTGTAGCCCACCGAGCGGCTGACGAACTCCGCCTTGAGGCCGCCGGCCAGGAACTGGCGCTCGGAGGCGCTCGCCAGCTCCCGTGGCACCACGTCGGCCGCCGTGGCCGACGAGCTGAGCGGCGAGAGGAAGCCGAACTGCTGGTGCGCAATCCCGGGTGAGTTGAGGAAGTTCTCCACGAACTGGCCGTAGTCGGTGGCACCGGCAGAGAACGGGGCGGCCGCGATGACGGCGGCTATCGCGGGGGTCAATCGAGTCTTGTTCAGCATCTGTCCCTCCAGGTTGGGCTTCGTCGGGTCATGGGATGGGTTGGCGATGCGCAACTCTGGGGGGCTCGTGTTAAATCGCAGTGACGATTTGATTGCCGGTTTCTTGCGCCGCCGCGCGTCCCAGTGGCCATGCGGTCGCGGGGCGGTAAACCGGAACTTTCGAGCGGGCTTTTGCGTGCGCCGGGGCCGGTGTATTCTCTTTCCCGCGGATCTTCGGCGGCGACAACACCCGGGCAGGGGTCGAGACATCGGGCTCAACCGCTGTTACCCTACGTCGCCGAGGTAATCTCCCGGCTGCCCAGCCTTCGGCCCGCGGCAGCAGTACGTATCTCCAGCCGGCGCAGGACCGGCGGCCGCGGCCGCCGACGGCCCGGAACGGCCCCGGGGCCGGCGTCCTGGGGCGCGAAGCCTGGCTGCGCAAGCGGTCTCACGCCCGACGGGGGCGATTCGGGCACCATCAAGGGGGCGCGTGGTGGACATCGAGAAGCACATACGCACGCCGCAGCTGAAGGGGGCGAGATCCCGGCGGCCGTGGCGCGGAGTGCACAGGATCCGAAAGGGGCTGGATCTGCCCCTGAGCGGCGCGCCCGAGCAACGGGTGGACGAGGCGCGGCCCGTCGCCCACGCCGCTCTGGTGGCGGCCGACTTTCCGGGGCTCAAGCCCAGCATGGAGGTCAAGGTCGGCGACCGGGTCATGTGCGGGCAGCCCCTGCTCCGTGACAAGGTCACGCCGGATCTCGCCTACGCCTCCCCGGCAGCGGGTCGGGTTGCGGGTATCCATCGCGGGGAGCGGCGCCGGCTTCTCTCGGTGGTGGTCGAGGTCGATCCCGAGGCCTGCTCGGGACCGGGTCACGATTTCGCGTTCGACGCCTATTCCGGAGCGCCGCCCGCCAATCTGGAGGCCGATGCCGTACGCGCCCTCCTGCTGGAGTCCGGACTCTGGTCCGCGTTCCGCACCCGTCCGTACAGCCGCGTGCCCGCGCCGGGCACCCGCCCTGCGGCGATCTTCGTCACCGCCATTGACACCCACCCCCTGGCGCCGGACCCCGAGGTGGTGCTGCAGGGGCGCGAGGATGACTTCGCGGCCGGCCTGCAGGTGGTGGCGAAGCTCACAGAGGGGAGCACCTACCTGTGCACGACCAGCCGCAGCCGCCTCGTGCCGCCGCTGGGTGACATCCTTCACGAGCGATTCGAGGGTCCCCATCCCGCCGGCGCGCCGGGGACCCACATTCACCTGCTGGATCCGGTACATCGGGAAAAGACCGTATGGCACCTGGGCTATCAGGACGTCGCGGCCATAGGATTCCTGTTCCGGACAGGCCGCCTGGATCCGTCCCGCGTGATCGCCATCGCCGGCCCCTCGGTGCTACGCCCGAGGCTCGTTCGCACCCGTCTCGGCGCCGCGGTGGACGAGCTCGTCGCCGATGAGCTGGCCGGCGGCGGGCACCGCGTCATCTCCGGGTCGGTGCTGGGCGGACGCGCCGCCCGCGGGCCCGAGCAGGGCTATCTCGGCCGCTACCACAACCAGGTGACCGTCATCCCGGAGGGCGACGAGCGCGAGCTTCTCGGCTGGCTCAAGCCGGGGCGCGACATCTTCTCCGTGACCAACGGCTTCCTGTCGGCGCTGGACCGGGATCGTCCCCTGGGGCTGTCCACCGCCACGAACGGCTCGGCCCGGCCGATGGTGCCCATCGGGACCTACGAGGCGGTGATGCCGCTGGACGTGGAGCCGACCTTCCTGCTTCGATCGCTGATCGTGGGCGACCTCGAGCTGGCTGAGCAGCTCGGCTGTCTGGAGCTCGACGAGGAAGACGTGGCGCTGGCCACCTTCGCCTGTCCGGGCAAGTACGACTACGGGCCGCTGCTGCGCGGCGTGCTCGAGCGCATCTATCGGGAGATCTGATGGGCCGACTGCGCGACATCCTCGATCGCAACGCCAGGCACTTCGAGAAGGGGGGACGCCTGGAGCGCCTCCATCCGTTGTGGGAGGCCCTGGACTCCTTCATCTACACGCCGGGGGAGGTCACCCGGGGGAACGTGCACGTGCGCGACGGGATGGACCTGAAGCGCATGATGATCATCGTGGTGGTCGCGCTGGTGCCTTGTGTGCTCTGGGGCATGTACAACGCCGGCCTCCAGGCGAATCTCGCGCTCGATCCCGCGAGGGTCGACGAGCTGACGGGCTGGCGCCACGTCGTGCTCCAGGCGCTGGGGGCGGGCTACTCGCCGGACAGCGTGCTCGCGTGCACCCTACACGGTGCCCTCTACTTCCTGCCCTTGTACATCGTCACCATGGTGGTGGGCGGCACCTGGGAGGTGCTGTTCTCGGTGGTGCGCCGGCATCCCATCAACGAAGGGTTCCTCGTTACGGGGCTGATCTTCCCCCTGATCCTGCCTCCCACTACACCACTCTGGCAGGCGGCCATCGGCATCTCCTGGGGCGTCGTGATCGCCAAGGAGGTGTTCGGCGGGACCGGGATGAACTTCCTCAATCCGGCCCTGGTCGCCCGGGCCAGCCTGTTCTACTCCTACCCCCAGCAGATCACCGGCGACGAGGTGTGGACGGCCATGCCCCAGTCGTTCTGGATCGACGGCTATACCGGCGCCACCGTGCTGGCAGAGGTGAAGCAGGGCGCCGCCAGCCTCGCCGAGACCGGCCTTGGCTGGTGGGACGCGTTCCTGGGATTCGAGGCCGGCTCCCTCGGGGAGACCTCGGTGCTCGCCTGCCTGATCGGGGCGGCCATCCTGATCGGGACCCGGATCGCCTCCTGGCGCATCATGGCCGGAGTGGCTATCGGGACCGTGGTTGGCGCGACCCTGTTCAACGCCATCGGCTCGGCCACCAACCCCATGTTCGAGATGCCCTTCTGGTGGCACATGGTTCTGGGGGGATGGGCGTTCGGCACGGTGTTCATGGTCACCGACCCCGTGACCTCCACGTGGACGCTCCGGGGCAAGTGGATCTACGGTCTCCTCATCGGCCTGCTGATCGTCGTTGTCCGGGTGGTGAACCCCGCCTACCCGGAATCCGTCATGCTGGTGATCCTCTTCATGAACGTCTTCGCTCCACTGATCGACCATTACGTGGTCAAGGCCAACATACGTCGCAGGGTGCGCCGCAGTGCGAACTGATTCTCCCGGGTACACGCTGATCTTCGCCACGGCCGTGTGCGTGGTCTGTGCGCTGTTCGTCTCCGCCTCCAACGTCCTGCTCAAGGAGCGGCAGGAGATCAACCAGCTGCTGTATCTGCGCAAGAACGTGCTCCAGGCCGCGGGCATCGTCGGACTGGGCGAGAAGGTTCCGGACCGCGAGGCCATGCGGCTCTTCAGCGAACGCATCGAGCCGCGCCTGGTGGATCTGAAGACCGGGGAATACGTGAGCGGAATCGACCCCGCCGAGTACGACCAGCGCGAGGCCCGCGGCGTGCCCGAGACGAGCCGACCCGTGCCCGAAAATCCGGCGGGCGTGCGCCGCGTCGCGGATCTGGCCAAGGTCTATCTCGTACGGGGCGATTCGGGCTTCAGTCACGTCGTCATCCCCGTGGAGGGGCTGGGGCTGTACGGAACCCTCTACGGCTTCCTGGCCCTCGCCAAGGACACGACCACCATCCGCGGCCTGTCCTTCTACGAGAACAAGGAGACGCCGGGGCTCGGGGCCGAGGTGGACGATCCGGACTGGAAGGCCCGCTGGGTCGGCCGGAAGGCGCTGGACGAGGCATGGAAGCCCCGCGTCCAGCTGGTCAAGGGGGGCGTGGGTCCGCCACTGGAGAACCCCTACGAAGTGGACGCCCTGTCCGGCGCCACCATGACCAGCAACGGCGTTACCCGGCTCCTGCATTTCTGGCTCGGCGAGCAGGGGTTCGGTCCCTTCCTGCGCAAGGTGCGCGAGCGCGGAGGCTTCTGACATGTCATGGCTCGGAAAACGGGAGTTGGACACCCTCACTGCCCCCGTCTTCGACAACAATCCCATCCTGCTGCAGATGCTCGGCATCTGCTCGGCGCTGGCGGTCACCACCCGGATGGACAGCGCCCTGGTGCTGGGCATCAGCGTGGTGGTCGTCGCGGGCATCTCCTCCCTGCTGGTGAGCCTGCTTCGCAAGTACACTCCCCACAGCATCCGCATCATCGTTCAGCTGGCCATCATCTCTTCGCTGGTGATCGTCGTCGACCAGGTGCTCAAGGCCTACCTCTACGAAATCAGCCTGGAGCTGTCGGTGTTCGTGGGGCTGATCATCACCAACTGCCTGATCCTCGGCCGGACCGAAGGCTTCGCGATGCAGAACCGGCCCCTGATCAGCATGATCGACGGTTTGGGAAACGGGCTGGGCTACGCTGTCCTGCTGCTGGTCGTGGGCTTCGTCCGGGAGTTCCTCGGCAGTGGCACGGTGTTCGGCTGGCAGGTACTGCCGCTGGCCTCGGACGGCGGCTGGTACGTCCCGGCCAGCATGTTTCTCCTGGCCCCGGCCGCCTTCTTCATCATCGCCGCCATCATCTGGGCCCTGCGGACCTGGAAGCCCGAGCAGCAGGAGCAGGAATGATAGAGCACTACCTCAATCTCGCCATTCGGGCCATCTTCATCGAGAATATGGCCCTGGTGTTCTTTCTCGGCATGTGCTCCTTCCTGGCGGTATCGCGCCGGGTGGAGACCGCGCTGGGGCTGGGGATCGCCGTGGTCTTCGTCGAGACCCTGACCATCCCGCTGAACAACCTGCTGCTGAACTATCTCCTGGCGGAGGGCTCGCTGTCCTGGCTGAGCGGGGCCTTCGGAGAGATCGAGCTCACCTTCCTGTCCTTCATCGTGTTCATCAGCACCATCGCGGCCACCGTCCAGATCGTCGAGATGGTGCTGGACCGCTACTTCCCCGCGCTGCACATGTCCCTGGGGGTGTTTCTGCCCTTGATCGCGGTCAACTGCGCGATCCTGGGGGGCTCCCTGTTCATGGCCGAGCGGGACTATGATTTCGTAGAGAGCGTGGTGTTCGGATTCGGGGCGGGCTTCGGGTTCCTGCTCGCCATCGTCGCGCTGGCGGCGATCCGCGAGCGCATGACCTACAGCAATCCACCCGCCGGCCTGCGCGGTCTGGGAATCACCTTCGTGGCCGTCGGTCTAATGTCCATCGGTTTCATGATGTTCTCCGGCATCCAGCTCTGAGGTCTTCCCATGGAAGTCGTGCTCCTCGGCGTCGCCATGTTCACCACCGTCATCGTCACCCTGGTGGCGCTGCTGATGTGGGCGCGCTCGCGCCTCGTGCCCGAAGGCGACGTGCTGCTGCTCATCAACGACGAGCCGGGCAAGGCCCTGTCGGTGGCGGCGGGACAGACTCTGCTCTCGGCCTTGGCCGCCAAGAACGTCTTCGTCCCCTCGGCCTGCGGCGGCAAGGGCACCTGCGGCCTGTGCAAGGTTCAGGTGGAGGGGGCGGGCGAGCCCCTGCCCACGGAGCGCGGCTTCCTCACCCGGGGCGAGGTGCTCCGGGGCTCCCGGCTGGCGTGCCAGGTCAAGGTCAAGTCCGACCTGAAGGTGGAGGTTGCTGCAGAGGCGTTCGACATCAAGCACCTGACCTGCAAAGTCGTCTCCAACGAGAGCGTGGCGGACTTCATCAAGGAGCTGGTGCTCGAGCTGCCCGCCGGGGAGGAGGTCTCCTTCAAGGCGGGACAGTACATGCAGTTCCAATGCCCCCCGAACCGGATCGCCTTCAAGGACTTCGACATTCCCGAGCGCTTCCGCAAGAGCTGGGATCGCTGGGGGCTCTGGGACTACGTCTCGGTCTGCGACGAGCAGATCGAGCGGGCCTACTCCATGGCCAGCTACCCGGACGAGAAGGGTGTTCTCAAGTTCGACATCAAGATCGCGCTCCCCCCGGGCGGCGCCCCCAAGGGGACGCCTCCGGGCATGATGTCCTCCTACCTCTTCGCCCTCAAGCCCGGCGACGAGCTCACCATGTCGGGACCCTTCGGCGATTTCGGCGCCACGGACACCGACGCCGAGATGATCTTCCTCGGCGGGGGGGCCGGGATGGCACCGCTGCGGTCGATCGTCTACGACCAGATCCGCCGGGGGGACGCCGGCCGGAAGATGTCCTACTGGTACCGGGCCCACAGCCTTCGTGATGCCCTCTACCTGGGCGACTTCGAGCGGCTGGCGGCGGAGCGCGACAACTTCCGCTGGGAGCTCTGCCTGTCGAAGCCCGAGCCCGAGGACGAGTGGGAAGGCTACGTCGGCTACCTCCACAACTTCCTCTACGACACCTACCTGAAGGACCACCCGGCCCCGGAGGACTGCGAATACTATCTCTGTGGCCCGCGGGCCCTGTCCGTCGGGATCCTGGAGCTCCTCTATGACCTCGGCGTGGAGCAGGAGAGCATCTTCTACGACAACTTTGCCGGCGAGGATCAGGTGGGGTCTCACTGAGGGACGTCCACCGGAACCGTAGACGCTTCGGGCCAGTCGAATGAAACCACCATGGGAACGTTTCTAGCCGCACTCGTCGTCTTCGGTCTCGCGGTGCTCGGCCTCGCGCTCGGCGTGCTGCTGGGGCGCAAGCCCCTGCGCGGGTCGTGCGGCCGGGGCGGGGGTGGGGACTGCGAAGACGACGGCATCTCCTGCGAGGCCTGTCCCAGCCGCGGGCGCGGCAGACGGTAGACGGGGTGGGCTTCGCGCGGGCTGTTGCCGGCTCGACCCGTTGCCCGTAGGTCCGGCCTCAGCCGGACAGGGTGCTTCCACATCCAGGTTGTCGTGAGCCCGACGTGCCGCGCTCCGACCCCGGTCCATCGGCCCGTCCGGGCTGCCCCCCCACCTCCGCCTTCGAAGCCCCGACCGGCGGCGTCCGGGGAAGCTCAAGTACCGAACAGGCGCGGTCCGGTCCCCTTCGCAGGCTCCGCCGGCCTTGATCTCTCGATGCGGGGTGCCGGAGGACAGGGCAGAGCGTCAAGCGCCCCATCGCGCGCTTGGCGCGCAGCACCCACGTCGCCCCCAGGGCGAAGCCCGACCGCCCGTAGTCCCGCCGGCGTGAAAGCCCGCCTTGCACCGGCCGCGGCCGGAACGCGAGGCTCGAGTCGTGGAATGCGGCCCTGTGCTCGTCGTCAAATGCCGGGCGAAGAGCGACGCCGGTCTCGGTTTGGACCTGAAGTCCCCATGCTTTAAGGGTTCTTTAATGAACCGGCCCGTCGCCCCGGCTAGGGTTGCTGCGCAGCGCGGCGGTTTCTTGCTCTAAGCAGGCGTACAAGAAGACGCTGCCATCCGAACGCACCGAACCGGAGGACGTCATGATGGCGAGACTACCGCGGGCCCGCACGGCTCTTATCAGCATTCTGCTCCCGGGCCTGGCGCTGGCGGCGCAGGCCCGGGCCGACTCCTTCCGCATCGAGAAGGCCGAGTGGAAGGCCGAGGACGCACGCCTTACGGTCGTCGGCAAGGGCAGGGACGGCCGCACCGTCGAGATCACCAACGCGGGTCCGTCCGGCGCTCTGGTCGGCTCCACCCGGGTGGACGACGACGACTGGCGCTTCAGGGAGGGGGGCCTCGTTTCCAGCGAGGTGCCCTGCCGAATCCGCGCGACCCAGTCGGACGGCGAGAGCCGGACCCGGGACGTCGAGCACCGTCCCGCGGACTGCGACGACGGCACCGGTCCTGGCGGCGGGGGTGGAGGTGGCGGCACGCCGGACGAGGTGTCGATCAACTCCACCAGCCAGAATTCCGCCGATGCGGTGCCCGGCACCACGCCGGCGGAGCTGGGCCCGGTGCCCGAGCAGCCGTTCGCCGGCACCGGCGGCTACCAGGTGCTGGCGATCAACGACCTGGGGATGCACTGCGGGGACTTCGACACCCGCATCTCGAGCATCCTGCCCCCCTTCCAGGTGCCGCTGATCCAGGTGATCCGCAAGGGCGAGGAGCCCGAGCTCATGGGCCCGGGCCAGGTGAAGGTCTTCTACTCGGCGGTGTCCAACCCCGACGACCCGATCCTCGCTGAGACCGAGCTGCCGGGACTGCTCGGCGACGGGCATGTCTTCAAGACCAACTTCTGGGACGTGATCCCGCTGGGGGCCTACGACCCCTTCTACCCGCCCGTGGTCACGCCCCTGTCGGGGGCCCCGTTCACGGTGACGGTGGACGAAGGCCTGCCGGTGCCCAACGTGGAGCACCTCTACATCGGTCCGGACGGGCAGGTGAACAGCGGTGACGAGTTCCTCTCGGCGGTGCAGCACGCGATGCCGGGCATCGGCAACGCCTACGTGGCGAACGTGCCGCAGGAGGCGGTGGAGTACTACCACGACAAGCCCTTCTTCGTGAACTTCCCGTTCGGCTACGTGGCCGACGACCTCAACTGGTTCGAGGGCGCGGGGGTGCCGTTCGCGGCGTTCGACGACTTCGGACGCGAGAACGCCTACCCGCTGGTGCGGGTCCAGGCGACCGACACGGGCGGGCAGGTGCTGGCCACGGTGGACACGGTGCTGCCGATCTCCGGCGAGGCGAGCTGCAAGAACTGCCACGCCGATCCGCTGGACCCCAACTTCTCGGCCAGCCGCACCGACGGGCCGACCGATGCCTTGACGGACGCAGGCCTGCCGGTGGTCGCCAGCGACGAGGACCCCGAATTCCAGGCTGGGGCCGTGCCGGTGAACGTCGCCGTGGAGTGGGCCACCGACCAGAACGTGCTTCGGCTGCACGACCTCAGGCACGGCGACCGCTACGTCGACACCGACGGCAATGCCGCGGCCTGCGACACCGGCGACCGGGACGGCGACGGCGACCTCGCCGACCCGGACTGCCTGATCAACCGCACCCCGGTGGTCTGCCAGGTGTGCCACTACACGCCGGCACTCGACCTGGCCCATGTCGGGCCCAAGGGCGGGGATGCGGGCAACCCGGATGCCGACGCCAACGGCCGGGTGCAGCGCGCCCACCAGAGCAACTCACGGGTGATGCACAGCCACCACGGCCAGTTCACGGACCTGTTCCCGCCGATGCCCGCGCCCGTGCAGAACGCCGACGGGACCATTGCCAATCAGCCGGAGCGGCTGGCGGTGCTTGAGGACACCTGCTACCAGTGCCATCCGGGCACCAACGTGCGCTGCCTGCGCGGGGCGATGTTCAACGGCGGCATGCTGTGTAACGACTGCCACGGCGACATGCAGCAGGTCGGCAACGACTTCACCGCCGGGGTCTCGCCGGACAACCCGAGCGCGTTCATCCTGGGGGGCGACTTCTACGACCCCGCCGACCCGCAGCCGCGGGTGCCCTGGGCGAACGAGCCGGGCTGCGGCTCCTGCCACACGGGTGACGTGCTCGACAATGCGCTCACCAACGGCGACGTGAATCCGGGCAGCGTGGTGGTCAACACCGCAGACATCTTCGGCAACGCCGACGGCATCCGTCTGCGCCGGGCCTATCGCTCGGGCGACGCCAAGGCCACGCCGATCGTGCCCAGCAACAAGCGCTTCGCCGAAGACCCGGTGCCCGCCAGCTTCAACGGCTTCGCCAATCCGGGGGCGGGCAATCCCAAGCTCTACCGGGTGAGCACCGGCGGAACGGACCTGCCGGACGGCGCCGAGAGCGGCCACGGCGGGCTGATGTGCGAGGGCTGCCACGGCGCGACCCACGCGGAGTGGCCGAACGCCAACCCGCTGTCCAACGACAACGTCACGGCCAACCAGCTGCAGGGCCACACCGGGGTGATCATCGAGTGCTCGACCTGCCACACGGGTGACCTGGGCGACACCCTCGACGGACCCCACGGGATGCACCCCGTGGGCGACGTGGACTTCGTCAACGGCGGCCACGAGCACATCGCGGAAGACGATCTGCAGGCATGCGCCCGCTGCCACGGCGAGCAGGGCGAGGGAACGGTCCTATCGGTGGCCAAGACGGACCGCTCCGGGCTCGAGGATCTGGACGGAACCCTTACCAGGGGCACGGCCGTGGGCTGCGGCCTGTGCCACGAGAACCCCTTCACGGAAGGCGGGCACGACTGACGGCACACCAGGGTCGGCCCCGGGGACGGGGGCCGGCGCTGAGATCCCTCCACTTTTAGCCGCGCGCCCCCCGTGCGGCATTTTTTTTGCCTGTTTGCCGGCGCAGGCCGGCCCGCGCGGGAGCTGTGTTGGTCGCCGTGGCCGGCCACCGCTCGCGGCGGGGTCGCGCGGCGAGCGCCCCCTGGGCATGCGCGCTCTGCTCAGCCTGCAGGGGGAGGACCGGTCCCGAGACGGCGGGCGACCCCGGCGCCGCAGCGGCGGCCGTTGGCCAGCGCCCAGTGGATGGACGGCTCGCCGCAGTGCTCCCCGCAGCACCACAGATCGGTCTGGAGCTGCAGCTTGCGGGCGCCCGGCCATGGCACGGGGGGCGCCTGCCCTGGCAGCGCACGGGGAATGGGGTAGTGGGCGAGACTCTCCCAGCGGTCCACCTCGGCGCCGTACCAGCCGCGCAGCTGCGTGCGCACCGCCCGCACCGCCGCCGGGAGGTCGTGATCGGTCCCGAGCAGGTTGACCGTGATCAGCGCCTTGCCCGGCGGCGTATAGGCCGGGGCAAGG
>JASFUT010000023.1:0-19648 GCA_050050175.1 Chromatiales bacterium | reverse complement strand
CAACCCGGATGATTCGGATCCACTCCTGCAGGGCGTGATGAATTCGCCGTTCATCGCCAACTGCAGCCCTGATCCGAATGTGCCGGACAAGTGCTCGACCACCGGTTCGGCGGGTGAAGGCTTCTACGGCAGCGGCATGCTGTCCCTCTGGCCTGGGAGCGACAAGCTGGGGCCCTACAGCGACGCGGCGGCGCGGCACCAGTTCATGCAGTCCCAGTTCCACCGCAGCGTGGATTTCTGCGGCTCCTGCCACGATGTCTCCAATCCGGCCGTCGGCGACCTGGCCCCGGGCAACGGCGCCCAGCATGGCGCACCCCTCGTGGTCTCCAGCGATGGAAATATCGGCGGCCCGATCGAAGAGAAGGCAGCCTTCAACAACCCGCCCTACGCCTACGGCATCGTCGAGCGCACCTTCAGCGAGTACAAGGCCAGCGCCTTCCCCACCACCCGAGTGCGCGACTTCGCCAGCCTGCCGACAGACCTGCAGGTGCCGGGGGGCTCGCTGGACGTGACCTACCAGGCAGCCCTGGCTGCGGGCACCGGTGGCGATTACGAAGACGGTACCCCGCGTTACTTCAGCTGCCAGAGCTGTCACATGCGCCCGGTCGAGGCGGTGGGCTGCAACAAGAACGGTGCCCCGGTGCGCAAGGACATGCCCATGCACGACCAGACCGGCGGCAACTACTGGTTCGCCAACATGACTCAGTACCAGGACGCCAACGGCACCCTGCGTCTCGGCGGCGGGCTCAGCGGCAACCAGATTCTGGCCATGGACCTGGGACAGCAGCGCGCGGTCAATCACCTGCAGCAGGCCGCCTCGCTGTCGGTCGAGGGTGATACCCTGAAGGTGGTGAATCTGACCGGTCACAAGCTGATCTCCGGCTACCCCGAAGGCCGGCGCATGTGGCTGAACATCAAGTGGTACGACTCGAACGGCGCTCTGCTGCGCGAGGACGGCAAGTACGGCCCCATCGGCGTGACGATCCCGAATCCCGCCGGCGGGCCGGACGTGGAGGTCGAGTCCATTATCGACCTGGACGACCCCAATACCCGCATCTACGAGGCGCACTACGCCATGACCAAGGAGTGGGCCGACACGCTCCTGTCCGTCGGTTACTCCTCCGATCTCGCGCTGAGCTACGACCGGTCCACGGGTGCCGTCGACTTCACCTTGGGCGAGTTGGCCGCGCAGCCGGCCGGCAGCTACCACGAGACCTTCCATTTCGTGCTCAACAACTACGTCGCCAAGGACAACCGCATCCCGCCCTACGGCATGAGCTACGACGTGGCTCAGGAGCGCAACGCCCTGCCCGTACCTGCGACCCAGTATGGCGATCCGGGCGCGGGCGGTACCTATAATTATTGGGATGAGCTCGATCTGAACGCCCTGGCTCCGACCGGTGCGGCTTCTGCCGAGATAGCCCTGCTCTACCAGGGCACCAGCTGGGAGTACATCCAGTTCCTGGAGAAGGCCAACAACGGCCAGAACGCATTTCTCGGCCAGGAAGGCGTGAACATGCTGGAAGCCTGGATCAATGCCGAGGTCCCCGTGGCGATGGAGGTGGCAGGCGACCGGAAGATGGTCCCGCCGGTGGTCATGGCCTCGACCACCTGGGGTACGCCGCCGACCGGAGGAAACAATCCGCCCACGGCCGCCGACGACAGCTACAGCACCGACCAGGACACCACGCTCACCGTCAGTGCGCCCGGCGTGCTGGGCAACGACACCGACCCCGACACCGGTGACTCGATCAATGCCGTGCTCGACTCGGATGTGAGCAACGGCGTTCTCACCCTGGGCGCGGACGGGTCTTTCAGCTATACGCCGGATACGGGCTTCACGGGCGACGACAGCTTCACCTACCAGGCGCAGGACGGCAGCGGTGCCCTGTCCAACATCGCCACGGTGTCGATCGCGGTCACGGCGACCGGCGGCGGCGCGACCGCCGGCGTTGCGACGCTGGAGACCGGGGTCATCACGGGCAAGGGCCAGAACCAGACCTTCACCCCGCAGGCTGTCTTCAACGTGGGGGACGAGGTCGTGTTCCGGGCCACGGTGCGCGACAGCAATGGCAACCCCGTGCCCAACGCCACGGTGACCCTCGCGATCACCGGACCGGAGGCCACTACGGTCACCAGCGATCCCAGCGATGCGGATGGCCTGGCCCTTGCGAACTGGAAGACCAGCGACAAGGGCAGGAACCCGACCCCCGCGGGTGGCTACAACGCTACCACGGACGGGGTAAGCGCCACGGGCTACACCTGGGACGGCGTGCTCACGGGCGCGAGCTTCACTCTGCAGTAACTGCTCACGGAGCATTTGGCGGGCCGGGGGGGCGCCTCCCCGGCCTTTTTTTGGGTCAGCGGCTCGCCCCGCGCGGGGTGTCCGCTCACTTCACCCAGCTGATGAGGTGATGCTCCAGATCGTCCGCGTCCACCTCGCTGACGACCCGTCCACAGACCGAGTGGCCTGAGCGCACCACGCTCATGGCGTCGCCCGACACCAGCGGGTGCCAGTCGGGCAGGTCCTTGCCCTCCGCCACCAGCCGGTAGGCGCAGGTGGCGGGCAGCCAGTAGGGGTCGTCGAGAACCTCCGGGGTCAGGGTCACGCAGTCGGGCACCCGGCTGGAGCGGTTTGCGTAGTCGGAGCAGCGGCAGGTCGCGGCGTCGAGCAGCCGGCAGGCCACATTGGTGAAACGGATCTCGCGCGTGTCCTCGTCCTCGAGCTTGTGCAGGCAGCACTTCCCGCAGCCGTCGCAGAGCGACTCCCACTCCGCCGGCTCCAGGGCGTCCAGGGCCTTGCGTCTCCAGAAGGGGGTGTTTGCCGTCATGAGCCGATGTGCCGGTCCTTCGGATGGTGCAGGGGAAGACCCTCTTGCGCCCAGGCCTCGATGCCTCCGACCAGCAGGGCGGTGGAGCGGAATCCCTCCCGGCGGAGCCTGCGGGCCGCGAAGGCCGCGCGCGTGTCGCTGCGGCACAGGGTAACCACGGGCCGCCGTTTGTCCAGGGCCTCCGCCCCGGCGCTCAGCCAGGTGGACAGCCGACTCATCGGGACGTTGATCGAGCCTGGGATGGTGCCGGTCTCGGCGACCTCGATGGCCGCCCGCACGTCGAGCAGCAGCGGCGGGGTCCCGCCGGCGAGCCGGCGATGCAGGTCTCGAGGGGACCAGCGCGCGCTGCCTGCCGCAATCCAGCGGGGCAGCAGGCGCACGGCCAGGTAGACGATCGCGACCCCGGCGATAAGCGCCACACCCTCCGGGCTGGACGCCCCGATGGCCGACCTGTCGGACATGGCATCTGCCTCTTGACAACCTGTCTTATGCACACCACCGGTGCATGGCGGTCGGGAGTCGCCGGAAAGCCCCGTTGTGCGGGCTGCGCGGACCTAACCGTTTGATTTTAATCAACGTCCGACACGCTGTCCAAAAACTGGTCTTTTTGAACTGCGTCCCACTATAGAGCGGCCTGGCGAGGGATGCCAAAGCGTTTTCCACACAACTATCCACAGCTTGTGTGGAAAACGTTGCATTAGGATTACAGCGTTTTCTACAGGTCGCCGGCGGGCCGGTGGACGCCCGCCCGAGCCCCTCCGCCGCGCGGAGCGGGCTATGCTTGGGCCATGGTCTCGAAGCCCGAGCTCAGGGTCAGCGTCTTCTCCGACTACGTCTGCCCGTTCTGCTATCTCGGCAGCCGAAGACTGATGTCGCTCGATGAGGATTTCGACCTGCATGTGAACTGGTGCGGGCTGGAGATTCACCCGGAGGTGCCGCAGCACGGGATTCCCCTGGAGGAATTGGGCTACACCGCGGAGGCATGGCGTGCTCTGCTCGCGTCCATGGAGCGCCTGGCTGCGGAAGACGGCCTCGACCTCCGGCTGCCGCCCAGGGTGGCAAGCTCGCGCAAGGCGCTGTTGCTGAGCGAGGCGGCGAAGGAGGCCGGGCGCAGCGCCTTCTACCGCCTGCACCATGCCCTCTTCCGTGCCTGCTTCGAGCACGGGCGGGACATCGGCGACCCGGGCGTGCTGCGCGAGCTGGCGGGCGAGGCCGGCCTGTCCGCTGTGCAGGTCGACTGCGCCTGGAGCGAGGCGCGATTCGGGCAGCGCCTGGCGATGAATCGTCGCTTCGCCTTGGAACTGGGCATCGCCGCCACGCCCACGTATGTCTTCGGGCGGAGGCTGGTGCGAGGCGCGGTGGAGGTGGCGGAGCTTCGGCATGCGGCCCGGGCCAGTCTCTCGGCCGCGGCTCCCCGGTGAGGGCGACCCGGGGCGACCCCTGTACCGGTCGCGGAAACGCGCGCCGGGTCACGGCGAGACCCGCGGTCTATCGTGCCTATATACTGGCCGCCCGGCCGAAGCGCCGGACGGATTCGGGCGGAGGCGAAGGGGCTTGGGCAGGCTTTTCGGCGGAAAGGGCAGGGGGCGCACCGCCCGGGGCGAAGAGGCGGCCTACGCGACGGGCTTCGCCGCCTACCGGGCCGGCGATCACGCGCGGGCGCTCGAGGTCTGGCAGCCGTTGGCCGAAGCAGGAGATCCGCGCGCCCAGTACAGCCTCGGCGTCCTGTACGACGGCGGCGAGGGGGTCGAGCTCGATCGTGCCCGGGCCGCGGGCTGGTACCGCAAGGCGGCGGAGCAGGGCTACGCCGATGCCCAGCTCAATCTCGCCCTGCTCCACGAGGCGGGCGACGGCGTGGAGCGCAGCGCGGAGCAGGCGGCGCACTGGTACGCGCAGGCGGCCGCCGGCGGCGACCCCGAGGCGCAGTACCGTCTCGGGCGCTGCTACGACCGGGGCGAGGGCGTCGCCCGCGACCCCGCCGACGCGGCCCGCTGGTTCGAGAAGGCGGCGGAGCAGGGGCACGCCGCCGCGCAGAACGCCCTGGGTGACATGTACAGTGTGGGCGAGGGGGTTCCCGCGGACGAGGAGCTCGCCTACCAATGGCTTCGCAGGTCCGCCGACCAGGGCAATGCCTACGCGCAGGTCAACCTGGGGTATCTCTACGACCTGGGAGCCGGCGTCCCGCGCAGCCGTCGGGAGGCGGCCAGGTGGTATCGCAAGGCGGCCCACCAGGGCGATGCCGTCGCCCAGTTCAATCTCGCGGAGATGTACCGAAAGGGGATCGGCGTGAAGGAGGATGCCCTGCAGGCGATGCGCTGGTATCGGATGGCGGCGGCCCAGGGTCATCCTGCGGCCGTCAAGACTCTGAAGGAGCTGGGGCACTGATGCGGGCGCGCGGGGGCCGTACCGCGGTGGGCCGCCTTCGGGCCGCCGATGCCCGCGGCGGCTGACGCCATGGGCGTGCAGCGTAGCCTGCGGCTTCTGATCGCCCTCGGCGTGGCCCTCGCCGCGCTGCTGGTCGTGATCGCGCTGCTGATCCTGACCGAGACGGCTTTCAGCGTCTGGCACTACCTGAGGGATCTGCCGCCGGCCTTCGTCTGGATCTATCTCGGTGGGCTCTTCGGGCTTCTCGGCGCCACCGGTCTGATCATCTGGCGTCTGGCACGGCGGCGCCCGCCGGCGGGCGATCGCAGGGTGCAGCCGTCCCGGCCGCCCGACCGGGCCGAGGTCGAGCGTCGGATCCTGCGCGCCGAGGAGGCCGGGGTGGACGTGGGCGATGCCCGCCGCGAGCTGGAGCGCCTGCGCCGGGATTCCGCCCCCGGGGAGGTGCGGGTGGCCTTGTTCGGGGAGATCAGCAGCGGCAAGAGCTCGCTGATCCGCTCCCTGGTGCCCGGCGCGGCGGTGGAGGTCGACGTGCGCGGCGGCACCACCACCTCTATCGACCAGTATCTGTGGGAGAGCCCGGCGGGCGACCGGCTCGTGCTGGTCGACATGCCGGGCACCAATCAGGCGCGGGGCTTTCTGGACCCGGTGGTCCGTGACGAGGCCGTGCGCGCGCACGCCGTCGCCTACGTGTGCGACGGCGACCTCACCCGCACGCAGCAGGATGAGCTCGGTCAGGTGCTCGCCCTGGGCAAGCCCACGGTCGTCGCCGTCAACAAGACCGACCGTTACACGCTCCGGGAGCTCCAGGCGCTGCGCGCGCGGCTGACCGAACGCCTCTCCGGCCTGGAGCGCGCCGACCTGGTGGCGGTGCGCGGCGGCGGCACGCGCGAGCTGGTGCGCATCCTGCCCGACGGGGCGGAAGAGGTGGTCCGGCGGCCCCTGGAGCCTGAGGTGAGCGAGCTCCAGCGGGCCCTGCAGAGAATCGTGGACCGGGACGCCGCCGTGCTCGACAATCTCCGCGACAGTGCCGTATTCGTGCTGGCGGACCGCAAGCTCGATGCGGCGGTCCAGGCGTCGCGGCGGGAGCGGGCCGAAGCGCTGGTGCGCTCGTACTCGCGCAAGGCGGTGGTGGGGGCCATGGCGGCAGTCACCCCCGGAACGGATGTACTGGTGCAGGGCTATCTGGGGACCCGGCTGGTGCAGTCCCTGTGCCGGGTGTACGAGGTGCCGTTCCGCCAGATGGACACCGACCGGCTGCTGGAGCTCGTGCAGCGCCGGGTGGGTCGGGCCCACACCCTGGTGCTCGCCATCGCCGGCAACGCGCTCAAGGCCTTTCCGGGGGCCGGGACCCTGGCGGGCGGACTGCTGCACGCCGTGGCCTACGGGCTGGTGTTCGACAGTCTCGGCAAGGCGGTGGCGCGGAGCCTGGAGACCCGCGGCGAGCTGCATCCCGTGCAGGCCGCCGACCAATTCAGGGAGACCCTGGTTGAAGACCTGGAATCGTCTGCGAGACGCTTTGCGAAGCTGGCGCTCCGGGAGCGAGGAGACGCACCTGCCCGCAGTGAGCCGGGCCGGTGACTCCCACCTGGATCTGGCGCGCGAGAGCCTGAAGGACCTCCTGGGGGACCGACGGGTCCCGCCCGAGGTGCGGGAGAATCTCGCTGAGGACTACGCGCAGGTGCAGGCCATGCTCGACAAGCTCGAGCACGGGCATATCCACGTGGCGGCGTTCGGGCGGGTGAGCGTGGGCAAGTCCGCCACCCTGAACGCCCTGCTGGGGGCGGAGCGCTTCTCCACCAGCCCGCTGCACGGCGAGACCCGCCAGACCCAGATGGGCCGCTGGGCAGAGTACCAGGCCGGCGGGGTCTTCCTGGTGGACACCCCGGGCATCAACGAGGTGGACGGCGAGGCCCGGGAGCGTATGGCCCGCGAGGTGGCGGGCCGCTCGGATCTGGTGATCTTCATCTGCGACGGCGACATCACCGAGACCGAGGTCCAGGCGCTGGAGGTCCTGGCCGCCCAGTCCCGCCCCCTGGTCCTGGCCCTCAACAAGGCCGATCGCTTCAGTCCGGGCGAGCGCGAGGTGCTCCTGGACTCCCTGCGGCGCCACAGCGAGGGCCTGGTCGATCCCCGCAACATCGTCGCCACCAGCGCCGCACCGCCCGCGCAGGCCGTGATCGTGGTCGACAAGCAGGGCAGCGAGACCGAGACCGTCCGACGGCGCGCCCCGGACGTGGCCGCGCTCAAGGAGCGGCTGTGGCAGATCCTGGAGAGCGAGGGCAAGACCCTCGCCGCCCTCAACGCCGGTCTGTTCGCCGGGGACCTCAGCCAGCGGGTGAGCGAGCGCATGCTCGCGGTGCGCCGGGAGCTCGGAGCACGGGTGGTTCGTACCTACTGCGTCTCGAAGGGTGTGGCGGTGGCCCTCAATCCCGTGCCGATCGCGGACCTGATCGCCGCCGCCGTGGTGGACGTGACCATGGTGGTCCACCTCTCCCGCCTCTACGGACTGCCGCTGAGCCGCGCCGAGGCGGGCTCGCTCATCCGCACCATCGGCGGCCAGATGGCGCTGCTCATGGGCACCGTCTGGGGCGTGCACCTGCTCTCCTCCGCGCTCAAGGCGGGCACCGCGGGGCTCTCCGCCGTCGTCACCGGCGCGGCCCAGGGCGCGGTGGCCTACTACAGCACCTACATCGTCGGCCAGGCCGCCGAACGCTACCTGGCCCAGGGCCGCTCCTGGGGCGAAGGCGGGCCCAAGCACGTGGTCCAGGAGATCATCGACAGCCTGGACAAGGAATCCGTGCTCGCCCAGGCGCGCGCGGACATCCGGGCGCGGCTGCGCTCGGCGTGAAGCGGGAGCGCGGCGAAAAGGCTTCGCGCCCTGAACGGCCGCTCCCACAGGGCCCCCAGTGGAAGGCGCCCTTCAGGCGCCGAGTGCAGGGCCGGAACATGGACACCCATGCAAGGGAAGACGTCGCACAAGGCTCGCCGCCCCACGCCGGGAGAGGTGTCGACGCCGGCCCGCTCGGATCGGATGCCAGGCGAGCGGCAGCCGGCCGGCGGCGTCGGGGTCTCGGGTTGCGCCGCGACGCCGGATCCGGACTATGCTCGTGGCACAGGCTCACCCCTGCGGAGGCAGAACGATGACCGATCACCTGAGCGCCGTCATGGATTCGCCCCTGGGCCGCATCGCCCTCTATGCGAGCGGGGGTCGTCTGCGCCGTATCGAGTACGGTGTGGAGACGCCGGGCGACGCCGCGCCCGCGGAGGTCTCCGCGGGGGAGGTACTCCGGCAGCTCAGGCGCTACTTCCGGGATGCGCGGTTCCCTCTGGATCTGCCCGTGGACACGGCCGGGACCCCGTTCCAGCGCCGGGTCTGGAACGCGCTGCGCGCCATTCCCAGCGGTGAGACGCGCACCTACGGGGAGCTGGCGGCGGAGCTCGGCACCAGCGCCCGGGCGGTGGGCAATGCCTGTCGGGCCAATCCGGTTCCCATCGTGGTGCCCTGCCACCGGGTGGTCGCCGCCGACGGACTGGGCGGATTCTCCGGGGCCACGGCGGGGCCCCGACTGGCGGCGAAGCGCTGGCTCCTGGCGCACGAGGGAGGGCTGCCCGCCCCGTGAGCGAGGCGCCGGACGCGGCCGTCATCGAGCGCTTCGCCGATGCGCTGTGGATGGAGCGCGGTCTGAGCCGCAACACCCTCTCGGCCTATCAGTCGGACCTGCGTGCCCTCTCGGCCTGGCTGGCCGCGAGCCGGGGGCGTGATCTGCTGAGTGCGGAGCGCCTGGATCTTCTCGACTACCTCACGCTGCTCTCCAAGCGCCGTCGCAAGCCGCGCTCCACCGCCCGCCTGGTCTCCTGCATGCGGCAGTTCTACCAGCATGCGCTGCGGGAGGGTTGGACGCGTGTCGACCCGAGTGCCCGCATCGACGCCCCGAGGATCGGCCGGCCGCTGCCCGGCACCCTGACCGAGCCGGAGGTGGAGGCCCTGCTCCGGGGCCCGGACACGACGGGCGCCGAGGGCTTCCGCGACCGCACCATGCTGGAGGTCCTCTATGCCACCGGTCTGCGCGTCTCGGAGCTCGTGTCGCTGGAGTCCGGGCAGGTCAGCCTGAACCAGGGCCTGGTCCGGGTGGTCGGGAAGGGGGGCAAAGAGCGGCTCGTTCCCCTCGGCGAGGACGCCCTCGACTGGCTCGGCGCCTTCCTGCGCGGCCCCCGCCAGGACCTGCTCCACGGCCGGCTCTGTGCCCAGCTATTTCCCACCCGCAGGGGCAGGGGCATGACACGCCAGGCCTTCTGGTACCTGATCCGCAGGCACGCCCTGCGCGCGGGCATCGACAAGCACCTCTCGCCCCACACCCTGAGGCACGCTTTCGCGACCCACCTCGTGAACCACGGCGCGGACCTGCGCGTGGTGCAGATGCTCCTGGGCCACGCCGATCTCTCGACGACACAGATCTACACCCACGTCGCCCGCGAGCGTCTCAAGACCCTCCACCAGCACCATCACCCGAGGGGGTGAGCCCAGAAAATCGATCCAGTGAATCGATTTTCTGGGCGAACGCCCCGCCAGGGATGGCGGGGCCGGGGGTTGTCGCAGCCGCTGCAGTCGCGGCATGGCTTCCCGCTCTTCCGACACCGAGAGCGAAATGCCGCAGGTGGCCGGTGGGCGTCGGCTGGCCCCGGCGACGCGGGGCCGTCGCGTCTCGTGGGGCTCGGCTCCGGCCGTGGGAGGGGGCATGCGGAGAGGCCCCATTCGCGCCTGGCAGGCGCTCCTGCGACCGGCTCCGGCACCCGTAGGAGCGCTCGCTGAGCGCGAATCCATGTGGCTGCCAGCCGCTGCAGCTCCGAAACGCTCGGCTCGCGAAGGCGGTCTTGCCCGAGACGGCTGTGGCGCATGCGCCGTTCGATTCGGGATGCCGGGGCGGCCCCTGCCGAGGGCAGGCCCACCGCTGCGTTGGCCTCCCCCCGCCGGTTGCTTTACCTTATATGGTCCGGTTTGTTTGGGAGTGCGCTGCCATGCCGTCGTTCGACGTGGTGTCCGAGGTTGATCTGCAGGAGGTGCGCAACGCGGTGGACCAGGCCAACCGCGAGGTCGAGACCCGGTTCGACTTCAAGGGCAGCGGTGCGCGATTCGAGCAGAAGGAGGCGGAGGTCAGCCTGCATGCGGAGAACGAGTTCCAGCTGCGCCAGATGATGGATATCCTCGAGAAGAAGCTGGTCAAACGAAGCGTGGACATCGGGTGCATGGATATCAAGGAGCCGGTGACCTCGACCGGTGCGGCGCGTCAGCAGGTGATCATCCGGCAGGGCATAGACACCGACACGGCGAGGAGGATCGTAAAGGACGTCAAGGCCACCAAGATCAAGGTACAGGGCCAGATCCAGGGCGAGCAGGTGCGGATCAGCGGCAAGAAGCGAGACGACCTGCAGCAGGTCATTGCCACGCTGCGAGAGGCGGACTACGGACTGCCCCTGCAGTTCACAAACTTCCGGGACTGAGATCCCCGACACAACGGGACTAGATCATGACAACACGCGAGAGGAACCCCTGGGTGCGATGGATTTGCCTGGCCGCATTGATCGCCGCCGGGTCCCCGGCGGGTCAGGCCCTGGCCGGCGAAGCGAGCGCGGACAAGGTCCGCGAGGGCCTCGAGAAGGTGCTCCCGGGCGTCGAGCCGGACTCCATTCGTCCGGCGCCCCTGGACAACCTCTACGAGGTCGTGATCGGGCCCCAGCTGGTCTACGTCTCCGGCGACGGGCGTTACCTGTTCCAGGGCAGCATCGTGGACCTGCAGTCGCGGACCAACCTGACCGAGCCGCGCCGCCGGGCGGCGGTAGCCGAGGCGGTGGACGCGGAGGGCGAGGAGAACATGATAATCTTCGGCAAGCCCGACTCGGAGTACACCGTGAGCGTGTTCACCGACATCGATTGCGGGTACTGCCGCAAGCTCCACGGGGAGATCGAGGCGTTTAACGACAAGGGCATTCGCGTGCGCTATCTGTTCTTCCCGCGCGCGGGTGTGGACAGCGATTCCTACAATAAGGCGGTTTCCGTGTGGTGCGCCGAGGACTCGCAGGCGGCGCTCACCGACGCGAAAGCGGGGAAGCCGGTGCCGGAGCTCAAGTGCGACAACCCGGTGAAGGAGCAGATGAGGCTGGGCGAGGCGGTGGGCGTGTCCGGAACCCCGGCCCTCGTGCTGCCTGACGGCGAGCTGCTCCCGGGCTACGTGCCGCCCTCCCGCCTCGCCGCGTATCTCGAGGCCAAGAAGACCGGGGCACACTGAGCCGGGGTGCCGGCGCGCTCTAAGGCCCGCGGCGCGCTTCGGGCTCGGGCGGCGCCCACCCGAGCGCGCCCACAGGACCGCATATGCCGCCATTGAGCCATTCAGGGGGGAACGGGCCCACCCCCGGGGCCTCACGGATCGTCGTGGAGACGCGCACGGACCGAGGGCACGTGCGCAAGGTCAACGAGGACCGGGTGGCGGCCGATGCCCCCGCCGGGCTCCTCGTCGTGGCCGACGGCATGGGCGGCCATCGGGGCGGTGACGTCGCCAGTGAGCTGGCCACGCAGACGATCGTGGAATCCCTGACGGCGAGCGATGGGGTAGGCTCCGGCGAGGAGCGTCTCCGCGCAGCAATCGGCGACGCCCAGCGGGTGGTGATCGATGGCGGCCAGCGGCTGCCCCATCTCTTCGGGATGGCCACCACGGTCGTGGTCGCCCTGCTTAGGGACGGCCGGCTGGACCTGGCGCACGTGGGCGACTCGCGCGCCTACCGGTTCTCGACCGGGGGGCTCGAGCGCCTGACACGCGATCACTCGCTCGTCGAGGAGCTGGTGGCCAGCGGGATGTTCGCCTCGGTGGAGGAAGCCGAGGACGCGGGCGTGCCGCCGAGCGTCCTGGTGCGCGGGCTGGGCCTGGAGGCCGAAGCGGCGGAGCCGGATTGGCGGGAGGTGGATCTGGCGGTCGGCGACATCGTGCTCCTGTGCACGGACGGGCTGACCTCGATGGTGGACGATCGCATGCTGGCGGGTGTCCTCGGCGATCCGGATCTCAGCCTCGCCGAGCAGGCCGACAGGCTGGTCGCGCTCGCCCTGGACAACGGTGGGATGGACAACGTAACCCTCGCCCTGGCCCGGGTCGAACCGCCGGGGTCCTGACAACGGTCCGGAGTGCCCGGCGGTGGACGCGCCGGGTACCGCCGATCACTTGCGGAGTAGAGCCATGGCATTGCTGGTGATGATCTCTGACGACGGGGACGGGAAACGGGTGCCGCTCGACAGGCAGCGTGTGCGCATCGGCAGGGATCCGGACAGCGAGGTGCATCTGGACGATCCCTCCATCAGTCGCCGCCATGCCCTGCTGACCCGGGTGTACAAGGAGTACTTCGTGGAGGATCAGCACAGCACCAACGGCACCGTCCTAAACGGCCGCAAGGTGTTCAAGCACATGCTCAAGCACGGCGACATTCTCGAGGTCGGCAGCTTCCGGTTCCGGTATGAGACCGACGACGAGATGGATACCGCGGAGGCCGACAGCGAGCTGGAGGAGACAGTCCTCGTGGGAGGCGACGGCGTGCCCGCCGAAGGCGTTGAAGCGCCGATGCGGGAGGAGGCGGCCCCCAGGGCGACGTCGGCGATGCCGGAGGCGTCGGTGCGCATGCTCAACGGGAAGCACCAGGGCAAGCGGATGGTGCTGAAGAGTCCCGTCCTGGCCATCGGGCCGAAGGGCGATCGCAACGCGGCTGTCGCCCGCAAGGGCAACGGATTCGTGCTCATGCAGCTCGGCGAGGGTGAGCCGCCCAGGGTCAACGATCAGCCGGTCCCGCGCAGCGGGGCGCCTCTCAAGGACGGCGACCTGATCGAGGTGGCGGGGCGGCGCATGGAGTTCGTCTACAAGGGCTGAGCCGGACCACGGTATCGCGTCCGGCCCCGCCGATGGGGGCACGGGTCTCCGGGCCGGCCACCCGACGGGGCCCCGGGTTGTGTCGGCCCGGCCAGGCGCATAAGGCCGACCTCGGGTCGCCCGGCCGGTCCGCGCCGCCTCAGCGCTCCAGGTACTTCAGCTTGTCCGGCTTGCCGTCCCACTCGTCCGCGTCGGGCGGCGCGTCCTTCTGCTCGCTTATGACCGGCCACTGCTGGGCGAGCTCGGCGTTCAGCGCCAGGAAATGCTCCTGGTCGGACGGGACGTCGTCCTCGCTGAAGATCGCCTCGACCGGGCACTCGGGCTCGCACAGGGCGCAGTCGATGCACTCCTCCGGATCGATCACGAGGAAGTTCGGACCCTCGTGGAAGCAGTCCACTGGGCAAACCTCCACGCAGTCGGTGTACTTGCATCGGATGCAGTTCTCGGTCACCACGTAGGTCATGTTCGGGCTCCTGTCCACGTCGGCCGGGCAACGGCCGTTGCGATAGGCCGATCAGCTTAAAGCAGCAGCGCGCTTCTGTCTCGGCCCAGCCTCGCGCCCGGCTGGGGGCGTGCCGGCCGGACGCCCCTTCGGCCAGGGGGCCGGCCCCCTACACGCCCCGGAGCCGCACCTGTAGAGGCGAGCCCTCTCGCCGAATACGGCCCGATCGGATGCCCTTTCGGCCAGGGGGCTGGGCTCCCCCCCACCCCGATAGGCATTGCCTCTGTGGGAGGCGAGCCCCCTCTCACCCCGCCAGGTCCTTCAGACGGTAGACCATCTCCAGCGCCTCGCGGGGCGAGAGGCCGTCCGGGTCGAGCGTCCGCAGCGCCTCCACCGCGGGGTTGGGCTCCTCGGTGGAGAACAGCGACAGCTGGTCGGCCTGCGCCTCGGTGTGACGCTGCGCGCCCGCCTCGAGCTCCCGCAGCCGCTGGCGGGCCTGAGCGATGACCTCGTCGGGCACGCCGGCGAGCTTCGCCACCTGGAGCCCGTAGCTCTGGTTGGCCGGGCCCTCCCGCACCGCGTGCAGGAACACGATGGAGTCCCCGTGCTCCACCGCGTCCAGGTGCACGTTGGCGATGCCCGGGTGCTCCTCGGGCAGGGTGGTCAGCTCGAAATAGTGGGTCGCGAACAGGGTCAGGGCCCGGACGCGCCGCGCCAGATCCACCGCGCAGGCCCAGGCGAGGGACAGGCCGTCGAAGGTGCTGGTGCCGCGGCCGATCTCGTCCATCAGCACCAGGCTGCGCTCGGTGGCGTTGTGCAGGATGTTGGCCGTCTCTTCCATCTCCACCATGAAGGTGGAGCGTCCCCCCGCCAGGTCGTCCGAGGCGCCGATACGCGAGAAGATGCGGTCGATCGGTCCCAGGCGTGCCTCGGCGGCGGGCACGTAGCTCCCCGCGTAGGCCATCATGGCAATCAGGGCGGTCTGGCGCATGAAGGTGGACTTCCCGCCCATGTTCGGCCCCGTGATGACGAGCATCCGGCGGTTGTCGCTCAGCTCCAGCCCGTTGGCCACGAACGGGGTCTCCGTCACCTGCTCCACCACGGGGTGGCGCCCGTCGCGGATGCAGAGCTCCGCTCCGCCGTCCAGCGCGGGCGGGCGCAGGTCCAGCGCCTCGGCGCGCTCGGCCAGATTGGCCAGGGCGTCGAGCGCCGCCAGGCCATCGGCCGCCGCCTGCAGCCCAGGGATGTGCCCCTGCAGGGTCTCGAGCAGGGCGTCGTACAGCGCCTTCTCCCGGGCCAGGGCCCGCTCGCGCGCCGAGAGCACCTGATCCTCGAAGCGCTTGAGCTCCGGGGTGATGAAGCGCTCGGCGCCCTTGAGCGTCTGGCGGCGGACGTAGTCCGCGGGGACGGCGTCGGACTGGCTGCGCCCGACCTCGATGTAGTAGCCGTGGACCCGGTTGTAGCTGACCTTGAGCCCGGCGATGCCGGTGCGCTCGCGCTCGCGCCGCTCCAGGTCCAGCAGAAACCGGTCCGCGTTCTGCGACAGGTCGCGCAGCTCGTCGAGCTCGGCGTCGTATCCGGCGGCCAGGACCCCGCCGTCGCGGATGAGCATCGGCGGGCTCTCGATCAGGGCTCGGGCGAGCAGGTCCACCACCTGCGGGTGGCTGCCGGTCTGCCGGGCCAGCCCGGTCAGCAGCGGGGCGTCGAGCTCGCGCAGCAGTGCCTGAATCTCCGGCAGCAGCGCCAGGGAGTCCCGCAGGGTGGCCAGGTCCCGCGGGCGGGCGGACTTGAGCGCGATCCGTGCCAGGATGCGCTCCACGTCGCCCACCCCGCGCAGCGTCTCCCGGAGTGCGGTGTGCCCCCGGTGGTCGAGCAGCACGGCGATGGCGTCGTGGCGGGCTCGCACCGCTGCGGTGTCTCGCAGCGGCCTGTTCAGCCAGCGGCGGAGCAGCCGGCTGCCCATGGCGGTGGCCGTGCGGTCGAGAATGCCCAGCAGGGTATGCCGGGGCTGGCCGCTCAGGCTGTGCTCGATCTCCAGGTTGCGGCGGGTGGCCGCGTCGATGATCACCGCGTCCTCCCGCCGCTCGACGCTCAGGGCCCGGATGTGGGGCAAGGCGGCTCGCTGGGTGTCCTGCACGTAGCGCAGCAGGCAGCCGGCGGCGGTGACCGCCAGCGGCTGGTCGGCGCAGCCGAAGCCGGCCAGGTCGTGCGTTCCGAGCTGCTCCGCAAGCAGCCGCTCGGCCGTTTCGGGATCGAAGTGCCAGCCCGGGCGCCCGGTCAGGCCGGGCCGGTTGCGCGCGCAGGCGGGGGGCGGCCGGTCCTCGTCCACCAGGAGCTCCGCCGGGCTCAGGCGCTCGAGCTCCCCGGCCAGGGCCTCCTCGGAATCGAGCTGCTGGACCGTGAAGCGTCCCCCGCTCAGATCCAGCACGGCCAGACCGTACCCGTCGCCGCCGCGGTGAAGGGCCGCGAGCAGGTTGTCACGGCGCTCCTCGAGGAGCGCCTCCTCGGTGACCGTGCCGGGGGTGACGATGCGCACCACCTTGCGCTCCACCGGGCCCTTGGCGGCGGCAGGGTCGCCGATCTGCTCGCAGATGGCCACCGACTCCCCTTGCCGCACCAGGCGGGCCAGGTAGCTGTCGACCGCGTGGAACGGCACTCCGGCCATCGGGATCGGGCTTCCCGCCGACTGCCCGCGCTTGGTCAGGGTGATGTCCAGCAGCCGGGCGGCCTTCTCGGCATCGTCGTAGAACAGCTCGTAGAAGTCCCCCATGCGGTAGAACACCAGCATGCCCGGATGCTCCGCCTTGATGCGCAGGTACTGCTGCATCATGGGGGTGTGCTTGGCAGCGGTCGGGCTGTCGGCCATGTGAGTGCGGATGCGGCTGCGGGCTCGGGCGGTGGCCGGCACCGGATCGGCGCGCGGTGGATCCGGCGGGGCGGCGGACGCCGCGCGGGGCGCCTACTCCAGGGTGTAGTGCTTCTCGATCGGCTCCAGGATCTCCCAGGTGCAGGACATCCCTGCCGGGAAGGTCACCAGGTCGCCGCGCTTGAACTCCTGGGGCTCACCGCCGTCGGGCGTGACGATCACCCGCCCGCGCAGGATGTAGCAGATCTCGGTCTGATCGTACTTCCAGGGAAATTTCGAGGCCTCCTTCTTCCAGACCGGCCAGTCGTAGGCGCCCAGCACCTCGAGCTTGGCGGGTGAGGGCTTGTGCTCGCAGAGAATCTCGGTCATGTCGTCGAATCCCTCGCTGAATGGCTGGCCGCAGAGACGCACGGAGCTTGGAGCCCGGGCTGCATGAATTCGTCCGGATGAAGGAAGGGCCCCCGCACGCTCCGCTTGCATCCGCCGCCCACCGCTCGCCAGGCGTGGTTCGCGCCTGTGCACCCGGGTGCACGCAGGGCGCGGATCAGATTCCTGCCCGGACCAGCCCGGAAGTGTATCGGAATCGGGGGCGGGCGTCAGGGCGCGCCGCGCATTGCGCCGCTCGGCCGCGCTGGCCATACTCGGGGCCATGGACGAGCTCCAGGAACTGGCGCGCAACGCCGGAGAGCGGCTGCTGGCGGCCGGCCTCAGCCTGGCCACCGCCGAGTCCTGCACCGGGGGCTGGGTGGCCAAGGCGGTCACGGACATCGCAGGCAGCAGCCAGTGGTTCGACCGCGGCTTCGTGACCTACACAAACGACTCCAAGCGCGAGATGCTGGGTGTCGTCGCCGAGACCCTGGACCGGGAGGGAGCGGTCAGCGAGGCCGCGGTGCGCGAGATGGCCGAGGGCGCGCTCCGCCACAGCCGGGCCGGTGTGGCGCTGGCCGTCAGCGGTGTGGCCGGTCCCGGGGGCGGCACCGCCGCGAAGCCCGTGGGTCTGGTCTGGCTCGCCTGGACCCGGGCGGGTGGGGAGACCCGCACCCGGCGCGCGCACTTCGACGGCGACCGCGAGGCGGTGCGCCGCCAGTCGGTGCGCGCCGCCCTGGAGGGGGTGCTGGCGATCCTTGGCTGAGGCGGACGACCAGCGCCTCTTCTTCGCGCTCTGGCCCGACGACGCGACCCGCGAGCGGCTCGCAGGCCTCGCCCGCGCAATCCCAGGCGCCGAAGGCCGGGCGACCCATCCGCAGGATCTGCACCTCACCCTGGTCTTTCTGGGCGCGGTGAGCGCGGACCGGCTGGGCTGCGTGACGGCCGCTGCGGATGCCGTCCGCGGCGAGCCCTTCACGCTCCGGATAGACCGGGTCGGGTTCTGGCCGCGCCCCCGGATCCTCTGGTGCGGTCCCCACGAGCACCCGCCGGCCCTGCCGGGTCTGGTCACGGCGTTGCAAGCGCGCCTGAAGGACTGCGGCTTCGCGCCGGAGGAGCGTGCCTTCCAGGCGCATGTCACCCTGGCGCGCAAGGCCCGCAGGACGGGGGGGGCCGAGCTGGCGCGGCCGGTGACCTGGCCGGTGTCCGACCTCGTGCTGGCCGGGTCCCGGCCGGGGAATCCGCCGCCCCGGTACCGGGTCCTGCGCCGCTGGGCGCTGACCGGCTGACCGGGCTTTCCGGCCCCCGCGGGCTCATGACGTGAGCCCCCGGCTGTGTGATAATTTTTCGCGGCTACAACCCACACCATGCCGGCGCAGGGATAGGTGCCGGCCCGCCAAACCATGGGAGGAGGCAATGGACGACAACCGCAAGAAGGCATTGGCCGCAGCGCTCAGCCAGATCGAGAAGCAGTTCGGCAAGGGCTCGGTGATGCGCATGGGCGATGTGGGGGCCGTGCGCAACATCGAGGCCATCTCCACCGGCTCGCTCGGCCTCGACATCGCGCTCGGGGTGGGCGGCGTTCCCAAGGGCAGGGTGGTCGAGATATTCGGTCCGGAGTCCTCGGGCAAGACCACGCTCACGCTGCAGATCGTCGCCGAGTCCCAGAAGGCGGGCGGCACCGCGGCCTTCGTCGACGCGGAGCACGCCCTGGACCCGACCTATGCCGAGAAGCTCGGCGTCAACATGGAGGAGCTGCTGGTCTCCCAGCCCGATACCGGCGAGCAGGCGCTCGAGATCACCGACATGCTGGTGCGCTCGGGTGCGGTGGACGTGGTGGTGGTCGACTCGGTGGCGGCCCTCACCCCCAAGGCCGAGATCGAGGGGGAGATGGGCGACTCCCACGTGGGCCTGCAGGCGCGGCTCATGTCCCAGGCCCTGCGCAAGCTCACCGCCAACATCAAGCGCTCCAACTGCGTGGTGATCTTCATCAACCAGATCCGCATGAAGATCGGCGTGATGTTCGGCAACCCGGAGACCACCACCGGGGGCAACGCGCTCAAGTTCTACTCGTCGGTGCGCATGGACATCCGCCGCATCGGCAGCATCAAGAAGGGCGACGAGGTCACGGGCAACGAGACCCGTGTGAAGGTGGTGAAGAACAAGGTCGCCCCGCCGTTCCGCCAGGCCCTCTTCGAGATCCTCTACGGCGAGGGCATCTCCCGCGAGGGCGAGCTCATCGACCTGGGCGTGCAGCACGGCATCGTCGAGAAGTCCGGCGCCTGGTACAGCTACAACGGGGAGCGCATCGGCCAGGGCAAGGACAACGTGCGCAACTTCCTCAAGGAGAATCCCGACATCGCCGACGGCATCGAGGGCCAGATCCGGGCCGTGGTCTTCCCGCAGCCCGCCGTGGAGGAGGGCGCCCAGCTCGCCGGGGCGGAGGCCTGAGCGGCGGCGACCCCCAATCACTGGAGCGGGCCGCCCTGCGCATGCTGGCGGCCCGGGAGCACGCCCGCGCCGAGCTCAGGCGCAAGCTCCTGGCCAAGGGCGGCGAGGCGGCGGATGTGGACGTTCTCCTGGACCGCCTCGAGCACGACCGCCTGCTCGATGATCGGCGCTTCGTCGAGGAGTACGTGGACGGCCGCCGCCGGCGGGGATTCGGTCCGGTACGGGTCCGGGCGGAGCTGCGCGAGCGCGGGGTTGCCGAGGCGCTGATCGCCGAGCTGCTCGACGAGGACGGCGAAGGCTGGGCCGAGGCCCTTCGTGCGGCCCACGGGCGCAAGTTCGGCAATGCGCCCCCTGCGGACATGAGGGACCTGGCGCGGCGCGCCCGGTTCCTGGAGTACCGCGG
>JASFUT010000022.1:0-19969 GCA_050050175.1 Chromatiales bacterium | reverse complement strand
AGGGATTTCCGTATCCATTTTCAACACGGAAACCGAAAATTGCGATTTCCGGTTTCCCTCATTTTCAATCGCTTGGCGCGATCGAAAATGGCGGCACCTCCCTGTGCCGCACGCAGGCTGTCGAAAAACGGGGCTTTTTCAACAGCCTGCTAGGCGTTCATCAGACCAGAGACAGGCCCGCGCGGTACGGCGGGCGGACCGCGGAGAGCACCGAGCAGCGTGGCGGCACGACTTGACGACCTGGCTGGCTTGTCCGGCGATCCGGACACGGCGATCAATCTGCTGATCGTCGAGCGCTCTCTGAACGACGCCGACAACTACGTGAGCGCCCTCAGGAATGCGGGGCTCGCCGTGCATCCCCACCGGGTTGATAAGGACAGCGAGCTGGCGGCGGCCTTGGAGGAGAAGGACGCCGACCTCATGCTGTGCTCCTGCGGCGAGGGGAACATCGGGCTGGACCGGGTGCTCGAGCTGATCCGGGCAACCGACTCGGACGTGCCGGTGCTCCTGATCGTCGAGGAGCGGTCCACCGAGCTCCTTGCCAAGGCCCGGGACAACGGGGTCCGCGACCTCGTCGACAAGGCGATTCCAGAGCACCTGCAGCTCGCAGTCGCCCGCGAGTTCCACGACCTGCTGGTGCGCCGTGCCGTGGGGGAGCTGACGAACAGGCTCAGCGAGAGCGAGAGCCGTTGCAAGGCCCTGGTGCACAGCTCCCGCGATGCCATCGCCTATGTCCACCAGGGCATGCACATCTCGGCCAACTCCGTCTACCTGAATCTGTTCGGCTTTGTGGACATGGACGAGCTGGAAGGGATGTCCGTGCTCGACCTCGTGGACGCGGCCGACCACAAGAAGCTCAAGAAGGTGCTCCGGTCCCTGGACGGAGACACCGACACTGCCGAGCTCGAGGTCCGGTGCGTGGGCGGCAGCGGCGGCGCCTTCGCCGCCCTGCTGGAGTTCTCGCCGGCGAGCATCGACGGCGAGCCCTGCGAGCAGATCGTCATCCGCGACCAGTCCCACGACCGGGAGCTCGAGCAGAAGATCCAGGCGCTGAGCAACCTCGACGTCCTCACGGGCCTGGCCAACCGCAACCACTTCATCGATGCGCTTCAGGGCCGACTGGCGTCGAATCCCCAGGGGGCCGTGCTCTACCTGGTCATGGACAGCTTTCAGGAGGCCCGCTCCACCGCCGGCCTGGCGGCGAGCGACGGGCTGCTGAAGGAGCTGGCGGAGCTGCTCCGCGATGCGGCGGGCTCCGAGGATGTCTCGGCGCGGTTCGGCGATCACTCGTTCACCGTGCTCACACCCCGATCCGATCCGGAGGCCATCGAGGAGCTCGCCGAGCGCATCCGCAAACGGGTGGAGGACCACGTCTCGGCGTCCGCGCGGGAGTTCATCTCCCCCACCTGCAGCATCGGCATCGCGACCATCGACGGCGAGGACGCCGCTTCTCAGGACCTGATCAACCACGCATACCAGGCCTGCGAGGCCGTGCGCAAGGCGGGCGGCAACAGCTGGAAGATCTTCGACGCCGCCACCGAGGTCCCCGAGCTGACGGCCAAGGGCGCCGACGAGACCGACCTGAACGAGCTGATCGCGCACGCCCTGGAGCACGACCGATTCCGGCTGGTCTATCAGCCCATAGTGAGCCTCCAGGGCGATTCCCGGGAGAACTACGCGGTGATGGTCCGGCTGCTCGACAAGAACGACGAGGAGATCCTGCCCGCCCACTTCCTGGAGCAGGCCAAGGCGTCCAACCAGATGGCTGCCATCGACCGTTGGGTCGTGAAGGCGGCCATCCGGGAACTCGCCCTGCAGCGCAAGCAGGGCAACAAGATTAACCTGTTCGTGACCCTTTCGGGGCCGGGGCTCTCCGACGAATCCATGCTGCTCTGCGTCATCGATGCCCTGCGCCACGAGAACGCCAAGGGGTCCTGGCTCACTTTCCAGATCGCGGACGAGGACCTGCGCGCCCATATCCAGGATGCGAAGCGGCTGATCGAGGGGTTGAAGAAGATCAAGTGCCGCCTGGCCATCGACCACTTCGGCGTGATGCCCAAGTTTGAGAGCCTGCTCAAGCACCTGCCGGTGGACTACGTGAAGTTCGACGGCAGCTTCATGCAGGGGATGTCCAACAACAAGGCCAGGCAGGAAGAGCTGGGCGCGCTCAGCAAGCAGGTGCAGGAGCTGGGGATCAAGACCGTGGCCACCTGGGTCGAGGACGCCAACAGCCTGGCGGTCCTGTGGACCATCGGCATCAACTACATCCAGGGCTACTTCCTGCAGGAGCCCTCGCCGACCATCGCCTTCGACTTCGAAGAGAGCCAGTGAGCCGGCCCCGGGCGGGGCTCGCGCATCAGCCGCCGGCCCGGGGAGTCGGCATCCCGACGATTCCACGCCAGCGGGACGGCAGCCTCACCAGGGCATGAAGGTGTTCATGAAGGACATGGGGCGCCCGATGTTCCTGTTCATGGCCGCCATGTCCGTGCGCATGGCGCCGGTCACTGCCGTCATGGAGCGCATGGAGCGGTCCATGGAATCCATGCTGGTGAGCATGGGCTCCAGCGTGCTCACCTTGTGATTGATCGCCTCCACGCTCACCGCCATGGTCCGCACGTTGGACGTTAGCCTGCCCATGTTGTCCGACACCGACTGCATGTTGCTCGCCAGAACGGTCATGTTCGAGTCCACACTGATCGCCAGGTAGTGCACATCCTTCGCCAGGCTGAACACAAGGTAGAAGCCGTAGGCGGCCAGGATGATGAAGGCGAAGAGCGAGGGATAGACGATCAGCTCCCAGCGCCGGGCGCTGGTCTCGAACGCCGCCGACAGCCTGTCCATGGAGTGGGAGGAGGGTTCCAGGCCCGGCCGGGCGGCGGAGGTCTCCGGCACCTGGCTTGGCGATGGGGGGGTGCTGTCCTCTCTCCCGGTCTTTTCGGACATGTCTCAACCTGTGCGGAACCGCGGGCAGCTCACGTGTCGGCGAGATGACAGAATAGCATAGCTGACCCGCCCAATAAATAATGTGATCGGCGCATAGAGAAATATTGGTAGTACTTTTGGGTGTGCCGCCGCGCAGGGGCAGGCGGGCGCGGCGCGATCGGCCGGCGAGGCCCGTCACGCCGTCAGAAGGCGCCCCTGGCCCCCCGGCTCATGATGTCGAGCATCACCTCCTTGACCTTGAGCGCGTCCGCCTTGAGGTCCGGCGGCAGCGGGGCACCACCGTGAATCATCAGGTCCATGTTCATGGCGATGAGCCAGAGCCGGCCTTCCAGGTCTTCCAGCAGGGTGATCCGGCAGGGCAGACAGGCGGCGTAGGCATCGCTGTAGTCCATCATCTTCGCCGCGGTCAGGGAGTTGCAGAACATGTAGATCTTCACGAAGCGGTACTCCTCGCCCGACTTGGCCTCGACGTCCTTGTACAACGGCAGCTCGCCCACGTCGGACATGTTGTGCTCGTTGGCCACGAACTTCATGGTCTGCTCCACGTCCTGCCAGGACAGGCCTTCCTCGACCGGCATCCGCACAATCATCGCCTCGGACCCGCTCCGGGTCTCGATGACCCTCTTCGCCAGGCCCAGGTAGACGTCGTCCGCCTGGGGATCGAAGCCTGACAGTATCCGCTGAGCCGCGAAGGCCAGGATGCCCGCGGCGACGACCGCCAGCAGGCCGACCAGGGCGAGGAGGTTGCGCAGCACGCTCATAGGGCACCTCTGAATCGATGCAAGCGCCCGATCATCGGCTCCCGGCAGAAGGGGAGCTCCGATCGGATCCGGCGACCGGGTCGGAAGCCCGCTGCAGCCTGCGGCTCAGCTCCGCCGCCCTGTCCGGGGCGGACTCCGCCAACGCGCGGCCGAGCGCATCGGCCGCCGAGCCTTCGCCCCGGGAGATCAGAATCCGCGCGGCGGCGAAGTAGGCGTCGAGCGCGTCGTCCATTCTGCCGAGCTGAAACAGGACGTTGCCGAGCTCGCCCAGGACGTCAGGCTCACCCGGGAATTCCCGGGCCGCGGCCCTGTAGCGCTCCTCCGCCAGGCGGGCATCGCCGGCCCAGAAGGCCTGCCGCGCCCGGACCAGCATGGTGCGCAGATCCGCGCGCCCGGCTGCGGGCTCCGCCCCGTTCGCGGATTCCTCCGCCTGGGGCGGCGGCGGAGGCGGCTCCGGGTCCAGATTGCCCTTCTTGTGCAGCGGCCTGAAGCTGTACCCGGCCGCCGACGCCGACCCCTCGCCCGGGAAGGCAAGGGAGGAACCTGCCAACTCCCGCGGCTGTGCCGGCCCCCGACCCGGCTCCGGAGCGGCGGCCTCCGTGGCCGGGTCGGGAGGACGCTCAACAGGCGGCGCCCGCTCCGGCGCAGGGGCGGGGCCCAGGCGGGCAACGCCTGGGCCCGTTGCCAGAGCGCGCAGGTCAAGCGACCGCAGGTCCAGCGACCGGAGCTGGTCCCGGAGCAGGACCCCCGCCGAGGCATAGGCAATTACCACCAGCAGTACCAGGTGGCGTAACAGCAGGCCCCCGAGTGCCCTCATGGCTCGACGCCCGGCCGTCGATCACTTCACGAGCTTCGGATAGAGCGCGGCGATCAGGGAGGTCACCTCCCATGCGCCCTTGCCCTTCGGCTCGAGCTCGAAGACCGCGAGGCCCTCGCTGAAGGAGCGGCGATAGATCGTGCGCTGGGCCAGGCGGGGCCTGACGAACTTCAGCCCGGGCAGCGTGACCAGGGCCGCGGCCGCCTCGTCGGACTCGCGCACGGCGCGGTGCGTGTCGCCCCGGTTGATGAAGCCCAGGATCTCGGGTGCCGTGCTGCGCTTCACGCTCGACTTGACGAACTGAATGAAGCGCTGGGTCGACCAGATGTCCGCCTGGCTGGGCGGCACGGGCACGACGATCCGATCGGCAACGGAGAGCGCCTTCTTCATCGCGTCCATGTCGGCGGTGCCCACATCGATGAGGACTTCCCCGCTGCTGCGCAGCTTGGTCCCGTTCAGGGCATTCGGTCCCTGCACTGCGATCTTCGGCTCGTACTTCTCCTCCGAACGCACCTCGGCCACGTCGGTCAGCGTGGCCTGAGGGTCGGCGTCGATCACCTTCACGTCGACGTTCGCCATGCGCAGCCAGACCGCCAGGTTGAATGTCAGGGTGCTCTTGCCTGATCCGCCCTTGAGACTGCCAATCACCGTGATCATGGGAGCCGGTCCTCGTGGTTCAGTCGCGCGCACGCACCTCGCGGTCGGGAGCCCATCAGGACCGTGCCGCCGCCGGGGGAGTCTGTCGATGGCCGGGCCCGCCGCCAGGCATGAGCCGCGCGATTCGCGGGGTCTCCCGCGGCCCGGCGGACGGCCGACCGGGCGGTCCCACCGTCGGCGCGCGCCTCCCCGGGGTCGCCTCGGCCATCGCGGCATGGCCCGCGGGAACCGCTGCCTGAGCCGAAACGCCCGCCCCAATCAACCGCAATGCGCCCGGCGTCAGGGCGGCCAGCGGCTCGGGGCCCTTACCCGCCCGCGTCGGGGCATGCCCATCTTCCGAAACCGAGGGCCGCCCGCCGCCACGCCCGGGGCGGTAGGGGCCGGCCGGGGCCGGCGGCAGCATGCCTACCGCGGGCGCGGAGTCCCGCGAAGAGGCAGGCCTCGTCTCGGCACTCCGTGCTCCCCCGTGTGCGGGGACCCGCACGACGATCGGGTCCGCTCCGGCCTGCAAGGGACGGAACCGGAACACGCCCGGGGTGTAAGGCCGGCTCACCCAGGAGGTGCCCACCAGGGGAATGGTGCCCATGCGCCCGATCAGAGGACCCGTCGGCGGCAGCGGACTGAGCTGTGCCGGGGGCTTCTCGGCAACCAGCGGCAGGCCGGCGGCCCAGTCGTACCCCCGCGAGCGGGCGGGGGCCCGCCAACGGGCGACGGACACAGCGACGGGCCCGTGCGAAGGACCGGCGGCCGGCCATTGCCGGGGCGCACGGGCGGGCGCCAGGGCGCCGCGGGTCCCGTACCAGGGACGGAAACGGTAGCCGGCGTACCAGTCGCCAGGCCCGAACCGCTGCGCCGGGCGCGTCGGTTTGGGGCCCGGCGATCTGCCGGGCCCCCACCAGGCCGGTGCCGGTGTGCCACCCGATCTCCACGCGGAATCAGACACCGGGGCGCGCAGTCCCGGCCGGGCCCCCCAAGGGCGGTACCCGGCCAGGGGGGGACCGCCGCGGAAGCCCTGCGTGATCTGTGGGTACGGCCGGGCCGGAGGCAGTCCCACGGGCGTGGGAGACAAGGGAGTCGGATAGGCCGTACGACGGGGAGCGGCCGCAAGCGGCGGTCCGAAGGGGGCAGGGATCATCGCGGACGCCATGCCGTGCGGCGCCCGACGGGGCTCGGCCCGGCGCTCCACGGTCCGGAACCGCCATCCGGCGCGGCCGTGGGAAGCAACGCCGACGTGGGGAAGGTGCCTGCCGGTCCAGTGCGCAGCCGGGGGGGCCGGACGGAATCGCCAACCGGACGGACAGGGTGCGGTGCGGGCCCAGGTGGGGACGCCCAGATCCGGTGAAGCGGCATGCCCGACCTGCCATCCGGGGGCGGCGAGCACGGATCCGGTCGCGCCGACCGCGGCCGTCAGGCCGGCCCAGAGGGCCCAGAATCGCTTGGTTGTGACCATTGCTGCCTCGCTTGTTTGCTCGTCTGCCTGCGCCGGCCGTGCCGGGGGCCAGGGGCCAGCTCCCCAGAGCCTGTCTCATAATCCCGCGCCTATCGCTGCCCCGCCTGCTCGATGGACATCTCCCGGTAGCCCCCGGGCACGCGGAACAGCGAGTCCGGCTGGGGACCGATGCGGATATCCGTCAGCTCCCGCACGTAGCCGCCGGGAAACTCCTCGCGGATGGCCATCTTGAGAACGGGGTCGTACCACAGGTAGGATCGCTGGGTCTGGCCGTCCTCGCGCTCGACGGTCATCTCCCACTTCTCCGCTGTACGCCCGTTGACGGTCTCACGCCCAGTCATCTCCAGCGCCATGCGCGTCTTGTCGGGCGACTCTGAACGGAGCGGAATGCCTCGCTCAGCATCGATCCACTGGGTCATGGACGCCTCCCCGCCCCGCGGGCCGGGAGCGCGGACCTCCCACTTGACCGCGGGGCGGCCCGCGATCTCTTCCTTGCCCAGCCGGGTGCAGCTCGCGCCGGGTATGGCGTCGCAGGGGCTGACTTCCGCGCCAGCGCTCCCCGCGGGGGCCTGGCTGGCGGCCCCCGGGCCGTGCAGCTCGACGTAGACCTCGCGCTCCGGGTCGAGCGTGTACGCGACCCGCTCGGCGTAGTCGATGATCTGGATCACCCTGCGCCCGCCCTGGGACATCTCCGTGCGCATCCGGTGGTCACCGACCTGAAGTCGGCCTGTGCTTACGATGCCCTGAGGGCCCCCCTGCTGCACCTGGGCTGAGAACTCCACGCCGGCGGGCTCCTCGGGCGCACCAACGCCGACCGCCCAGGCGAGCAACAGCCCCACCCCTGTCCAGAATCTGCCCATAACCTCAGCTCCTCGGCGCCACGGCCCACCGCCGGGGCGGGGGCAACACCCGCCGGCCCGCCGCCTGCTCAACAGGCCGCGGCGCTGACGCGGCGCAATCGGTCAAAAGAAAGGAAAGTCCCAGCCCCCGTCACCCGGCAACCAGACCCCCGGATCCCACATCTGCCCGGCGCCCCACGCCGGAGGGAGGCCCGAATAGCCGCCCCAGCCGTAGCCCGGCAGGCCCACTCCGGGGTACGGGGTGTAGGGATCAACGATCGGCGCAGGCAGGGCCAGCGGCGCGACCCCTTCGCCGCGGGCCGGACCCGCGGATCGGGTCTTCTTCTCTCTGCTTTTTCCGTTGCCATCCAGCGGTCTGAAGACCGGTGCCGGTGCCGTCGCCCCGGAGCCCCACGCCTGGCCCTGCCCGGGTGTCGTCCCCCAGGTGTAGTCGGTCCCGCCGGCTCCCGCGTAGGGCCGGAAGCTCGGCTGCCCGGACTCGGGCGGCTTGCCGATCTCCCGGTCCTGGCGGAACTGATACTGCGGTGCATAGACACTCGGCTGCCCGACGCCCTGCTGGCCCAGCGGCGGTTCACCCGGATACCACCCGGTGTCCTTCCGGCCGGTGGCGCCCCAATCGCCGTACTGCTGCTCGTAGACGTTGGTCTGCGGGTAGCCCGCGGCAGGCGCCGCAGCTTGCGGCGCCTGATACTGCTGGTAGGATCCGTACCCGCCCTGGTAGCTCCCGCCGTAGCTGTCGCTACCCGTGCCGTACCCCTTGACGCCCCCGTAGCCCTGCTGGGTGCCGCCGGAGCCGTACTGTTGCGCGCCTCCGCCGCCGTAGGGCTGGGCGGATCCGGCGTAGATGCTGTCACTCGAATAGGTGCTGGCGGGCTCCCAGGCCTGAGCCGGAAAGGCGAGCCAGCATGCGAGCACCACCACGCCTGCCGACGCGGGCCTCAGCGATCCGGGGCGAGTGCCGAAAGTCCGGCCCTTCACGTACATCTCCGCGCGTTTCGGTCCTGGTCCGGAGCCGGATGTCCCTTGCAAGAGTGTAGTATCCGCGGGGACCGGGCACCGGAGCCCCCGAAGACGGTCGACCCGTGCCGTTCAATCGGACGGCGGCTCAACACCCTTGAGGCGGATGCCCCGGCGAGCCGCCCGCTTCTTGGCGGCGGCCTGGGCCCCCTCGCTCGAACCGTTGTTGGCGTCGCCCGCGACGCCTCCCGAACGCCCGGCCTGGGCCTGCCGCGTCCCCGACTGCCCGGCCTCCGAGGGCTGCGCACCGGCCTTCTTCGAGCCGACCTTCGCCGCCGCGGCCTTCTTCACGCCGACCTTCGCCGCCGCGGCCTTCTTCGGCGCCGCCTTCTTCGTCACGGCCCGCTTGGCCGCCTTCTTGCGCGCTGGCGCCGAGGGCTCCTCGTCGGTGGCCACGGGGGCCGCGGTACCCTCCTCCGCCGCCGACCGGGGCTCCTTGAATGCCGCCGCACGGCGCTCCCTTTCCTGGGCGCCGGTGGCCACGGCCCGTCCCTTGGCCCCTTCGGAGAGCGTCGCTTCCCCACCGGACGACGCTTGCGCCGCTGCTGGCCCGCCGCCGCGTTCAACCGGCTTGGACTCCGGCTCCGCCTTGGCCGGGGGCGGCGGCTCATCGAGGTCCAGCGGGCGGGCCGGCTCGTCGTCGACCGTCCTGACCTCCGCCTTGGCTCCAGCCCGGGTCCCGCCGGCCTGCGGCCGGAGGGCGCCGAGGCCGGGCGCCGCGCCACCAGGGGCGCTCGGCGGCGGCGTCGCGCCGCCGCCCCCTCCGGATCCGCCGCCGGAGCCTCCGCCCGCGGACGGGCCCGCCGGCGTCTGCGGCGGCGGGCGCTTGGGCTTGCGCTTGAATGCCTGCGCGAGCAGCAGACCGATGCCGCGGACGGCATAGAAGATCATCATCAGGACGTTCGCGACCAGGCTCCAGACCTTCATCCACAGCGGCGTCTTGTAGGGCTTTCGCTGCTTGGCCGGCTTCGCCGTCTTCGCCTTGGCGGCGGAGCCTGCCTTGAAGTCCTCGAGCTCGGGGATGACCGTTCCGGGCGGACAACCGGCGGCGGCCACCTCGCAGAGGGAGCGGCTGGCCTTGATGCAGCCGAGCGGGATCACCACCAGGGTCAGGATGGTGGAGACCATCACGCCCGAGGCCAGGGAGATGGCCATGCCCTGGAAGATGGGGTCGAAGAAGATCACGCTGGAGCCCGCGACCAGCGCCAGGGCCGTAATCATGATCGGCCGCGTCCGGGTCTTGCACGCGCGGATCACGGCCTCCGCCACGGGCGTTCCGCGCTGCACCTCGTGGATGGAGAAGTCCACCAGCAGGATCGAGTTACGCACGATGATCCCGGCCAGCGCAATCCAGCCGATCATGGAGGTGGCAGTGAACTCGCCCCCGGCTCCGGCCTGGAAGAAGATCGCGTGGATCGGGATGATGCCGAGCAGGGTGAGCGGAATAGGCGCCATGATGAGCGCCGGAATGCGAAAGTTGCCGAACTCCCAGACCACCAGGATGTAGATCAGCACCAGCGCGGCCATGAACGCCGCGCCCATGTCCCGGAAGGTCTCGAAGGTCACCGTCCACTCGCCCGTCCACTCGAGAGACGATCGGCTGTCGTCGGGCGGCGGCCCGAGCCAGTAGAACCCGTCGTCGAAGCCCCCGCCTTCCGCCACCTTGGTACCGTCCGGCGCGACGTAGTCCTTCTCCGCCAGCAGATCCTGGACCTGGAACATGCCGTAGACGGGCGCGGCGAGGCGCCCCCCCACGTCGGCGGTCACGTACTCCACCGGCCTCAGGTCCTTGTGATAGATGATGGGCTCGACCCAGGTCTGCTCGAACCGGCCGAGCTCACGCAGCGGCAGCGTCTGGCCCTGGTCCGACATGATCGGAAGGTCCCCCAGCCGGGTGATCTCGGAGCGCTCCGCCAGGGGCACCTGGATGGAGATGTTGATGGGCTCGTGACCCGCCTGCTGTTTGACGTCTCCCAGGGGCATGCCGCCGAGGGCCATGGAGAGGTTGCGGTTGATGGTATCGACGGAGATCCCTCGCCGGACGGCCTTCTCGGTGTCCACCACGAAACGCCAGTACTGGTAGGGCTCGCGCATGTAGTTGTCGACGTCCCTCAGACTCTCCGCCTCGGCGAATATGCCCGTGAGGTCCGCGGCGAACTCCCGCCGGGTGCCCGCGTCCGGCCCGTGCACCTCTGCCACCACGGACTGCAGCACGGGCGGGCCCGGCGGCATCTCCACCACCTCGATGTTGGCGCCGGTGTCCTTGATGATGTCCTTCAGCCGCTGGCGGGCCAGCACCGCGAGCTCGTGGCTCGTGCGGTGGCGTTCTGTCTTGTCCAGCAGCTGGACCTGGACCTCTCCCTGCCAGGGCTGATTGCGCAGGTAGTAGTGGCGCACCATGCCGTTGAAGTCGAAGGGCCGCGCGGTGCCGGCATAGATCTGCATCGCCGTCACCTCCGGAATGTCGCGGAGGGCCGCGGCGATCTGGTGGGTCATGTTCGCCGTCACGGGCAGCGCCGTGCCCTCCGGCATGTTCAGCACCACCGAGAACTCGGGCTTGTTGTCGAGCGGCAGCATCTTCACCGCCACCCATTTGAAGTAGAAGAAGGAGAAGGCAAGTATGAGCAGGCCCCAGAGAATCAGCCTGAACAGGCGAGCCTTCCTCGGATCTTCGATCATGGGCGTGAGGATGCGCCGATACAGCCCTTCGAGCTTCTCCGCGCCCTCGTGCTCCCGCCGCTCGGCCTTCTTCAGGTAGGACATGCTCGGCCGCAGCCAGCGCGACATGGCCAGCCACGGCGTGAACACGAACGCCGCGAAGAGGGAGATGAACATGGCCACCGACCCGAGCGCGGGTATAGGCATCATGTAGGGGCCCATCATGCCGCTGACGAAGCCCATGGGCAGCAGGGCGCCTATGACCGTGAATGTGGCCAGGATGGTGGGATTGCCCACTTCGGCCACGGCGTCGACAGCGGTGTCCCTGTCGGTGCGCCCTTCCTCCAGCCATCGCCTGTAGATGTTCTCGATGACGACGATGGCGTCGTCCACCAGGATCCCGATGGAGAAGATCAGCGCGAACAGGCTCACCCGGTCGATGGTGAAGCCCAGTACCCAGGCACAGAACACGGTGAACAGCAGGACCACCGGGATGACCAGGACCACCACGATCGCCGGGCGGAAGGCGCGGAAGGCGCCCAGCACCAGGAAAAAGACGAAGCCGGTGGCGACGAACAGCTTGAAGATCAGCTCGTTGACCTTCTCGTTGGCGGTCTCCCCGTAGTTGCGGGTGACGCTGACCTCCACGTTGGCGGGGATCAGCGTGCCCTCGATCTCATTGACGCGCTCGAGAATGGCGTTGGCCACCGTCACCCCGTTGGTGCCCTCTTTCTTGGCCACCGCTATCGTCACGGCCGCCACCCCGGCGGCGTCCAGGTCCTTGGGGTGGGAGGGCCCGGTGTAGTAGGCGACCAGCTGGGAGGTGTCCTCGGGCTCCTGGACCACGCGCGCCACGTCGTGGACGTATACGGGCACCTGCCGGTGGGTGCCGACCACCAGGCGGCTGATATCTTCGGCCGAGCGCAGGAACGAGCCGGTCATGACGGTGAAATGGGCACCGCCCGCCTCCACGCCGCCGGCCTGCTGCTCGGCGTTGGCAGTGCGGATGGTCTGGGCGACCTGGTCCAGGCTGATGCCATAGCCGGCCAGGCGCTCAGGAAATACCTCCACCTTGACCTCGGAGCGGCGACCCCCGACCACGAACCCGTTGCCGGTATTCGGCACCTCCTTGATCGCCTGCAGCACCGAGTTCGCCAGCATGCGCAGCTGGCTGTCGTCAACGTCCGGGACGCCGTTCTCGTCCAGGTCACGCGACCAGAGGGTCAGGTTGACCACCGGGACATCGTCGATCCCCTTGGACTTCACCAGGGGCGGGGATACGCCCGGCGGGATCTTGTCCATGTTGGAGTCGAGCTTGTCGTTGACCTTGACCAGCGACGGGCCCATCTCCTCCCCGACCTTGAACTGCACGGTCACCATGCCCTGACCCCGCTCGGCGGCGGAGTAGACGTGCTTGACCGCGGGGATCTCGCTCATCATCCGTTCCAGCGGCTGGATCGCCAGGCTGGACACCTGCTCGGCGGACGCCCCGCTGTACTGGACGAAGATGTCCACCATGGGCACCGAGATCTGGGGATCCTCCTGGCGCGGGGTCATCACCAGCCCCAGCAGGCCCATGAGCATCATGGATATGAAGAACAGGGGTGAGAGCGGAGAGTCGATGAAGAACCGGGCGGTACGCCCGGCGAGGCCGAGACGCGCTTCCTCATCGAGGCGGGCAGAGCCGTTTCGCGGACGGTCGTTCTGGTCGTTATCGCTCATGGTTGGATATGCATGTCGTGCCGGTGGCGCATCCCGGGCCGCTCAGGATGACTGGATCAGGGGCGCCCGGAACCCGCTCTCGGAGGCCCACCCCGTTGCGTGATCGCTCTGTGCAGCGTGCCCTAGCGCTGCTCGGCGCCGCCCCGCTGGCTCGACCCCCAGCCGCTTGTCACCCTGGCGGACGGGTCGCGGAGGATCTGCTCGCCCGGCCTGAGCCCGGAGAGGACTGTGACGAACCCGCCACCGAGGGTCTCGCCCACACGGATCAGTCGCAGCTGGGGCTCGCCGTCGCCTCCCCGGACGTAGACGCCGGGCAGGCTGCCATTGTACCGGATCGCCGAGAGGGGGATTACGGGGTGCTCGCGCGTCGGGGCATTGAAATCCGGCACCATGACCTCGGCGTACATGCCCGGCGCGGACACCCCCTGTGGAAGGTCGAACTTCACCTTCACCGTGTGACGCTGCGGGTCGGCCATGGGATAGATCTGCGCCACCCGGATGGGCACGATGGCGTCGCCCACGTCGAGCTCGGCCTGGAGCATCATGCCCTCGCTGAGTCCCGGGCGCAGGCGCGCGGGCACGTCGACGAGGACCTGAAGGTACTCCACGTCCGAGTAGTCCAGCAGGGGCTGGCCCGGCTGGACCGTGTCACCGACCTCGATGTACTTCTCCGTGATCACGCCGTCGAAGGGGGCCACGCTCCGGGCGTCCCTGAGCTTGGCGTCGATGGCGGCGATCTCCGAGCGCGCCTGCATCATCGAGTTGCGCGCCTGCTGGATCTGGATGTTCGACGAGTAGATGTCCGCGTAGCGCTCGGCGCCGCGGTCACGGTCGCCGGTGAAATCCTCCATGGGACGGGTGAACATCTGGTCGAAGAGGTTGGGTATCCCCATGCCGCCCGGAGAGCTTCTCGATCGGGGGGACCAGAGCTCGCGAGTGTACTGGACGCCCGCGTTGCGCAGCTGCGCGTCGGCGTTCGCCAGCTGAGCCACCGCGGCCTGGCGTTTGGCCCTGAGCTCCGAATCGTCGATGGCGACCAGCTCATCACCCTCCTTGAAGGTGTCGCCCTCCTTGCCGGCGAGGAACTCCACCCGGCCGGGCAGCTGCGCGGCCAGGGTCACCTCTTTGTACGGGACCACGGTTCCGCCGAGGGAGACCGTCGGGGCGCCGCGGGCCTGTTGCACCGTGAACCAGTCGCCGCCCGCAGAGGGCTGGGGCGGCTGGGCCTGGGCGGGAGCCGCCGCACCGGCGAGGATGGCGGCCGCCAGGGCCAGCGCTTGGATCGTTATTCGCATTGTGTCGAACACCCACCGTTTGTATGGACCGCGCGGAACTGACTCACAGGGGCGACAACGGGCGAGGCCCGGGGGACCTCCCCGGGCCAGCCGCTCGGGACACGCCTTTCAGACGCGCGACATGACGACGAAGCTCTTGATGAAGGGGCCCGCCATGCGGGGGTCCTTGATCATTGAGCCGTAATCGCCAACTTTGAACTTCATCTTACCAGAGGTGAAGGCCATGCCGAGACCCATCATGCCCGGAGGCTTGCCGATCCACTTGTCCCACTGCTCGGGGCTGCAACGGATGTCCCAGTTGAGGGTCTCGCCGTTGTAGTTGCCGCCGTCCACGGCCTTCCCGTTCTCCACCTTGAGCACGCCGCGGGGCTGGTCTTCACCCTGGAAGCCATAGCCGATCACGCTGTTGAAATTGATGTCCGCAAGGGCATCCGCCAGCTCGGGCTCGGCGTTCCACTGCTCCTTGAAACCTTTCATCCACTCGTCGGAAAAAAGTTCAGCCATCACACCCTCCTAGAACATTCTTGTGCGTTGTCGCCGCGCATCGGGATCGCCCCGTTATCCCGTGCACCTGTGCGCAAAGGAGTATCCATCATGCAGGAGGCCAATGCAACAACAGGGGGGTGCCGAGCACGCCGCCACAGGGGGCATTTAAGTATTCTGCTAAATTCGAATTTAATCGCCGCGGGACTCCTGGCTTCGGGAAACGCGGCGGGGTGTCCAATCCCCCGGAGGCGCGTTAACATCGGGGGCCTGTCGGACCATCCACCGTCCAACTGCGCCGATGGGAGCGCGGCACGAACCTCCCCGATCCGCCGTCAAATCGGAGCCACCATGCGCCTCGAGATCGTGAAGACTTGCCCGCGCCCTCGCGCCCTGCCCGCCGCGGGCGTCATCGCCGGACAGGCGCCCGGGGAAGAACGCCGCGAAACGGCCCCGGCGGGGCGGCACGGCCGGGGCCTGCACACCCTTCCATCGGTCCCCCGGGGACCGGCGGTCTCCGGGAGACCCTTCCCCACAGTCAGGAGTCCTTCATGAATTCCGCAGGCAACGTCATCGAGAGTCGCCTCCAGCACCTGGAGTCCCACCTGGAGCAGGAGAATCCGGTTCTGCTGAGCACCGTGCGCAGCTTCCGGGCCCTGGACAAGGTCGCCTACAAGATGGGGCTGCTACCCCACGACCGATCCTACGCCCAGCAGATCGCCTGGTGGCCCCTGATCTCCGCCCTGGGCACCTTCTCGTCGGGCAAGTCCACCTTTATTAATCACTATCTGGACTATCCGCTGCAGCGCACGGGGACACAGGCGGTGGACGACAAGTTCACCGTCATCTGCTACGGCCGGGAGAAGAACGCCCAGACCCTGCCCGGGGTCGCCCTGGACTCCGACCCCCGGTTCCCCTTCTACCAGATCAGCGATGAGATCGAGAAGGTGGCCCGCGGCGAGGGCGAGCGCATCGACTCCTACCTCCAGCTCAAGACCTGCCCGAGCGAGCACCTGCGGGGGAAGATCCTGATCGACTCCCCGGGCTTCGACGCCGATGCGCAGCGCACCTCCACGCTGCGCATCACCGACCACATCATGGATCTCGCGGATCTGGTGCTGGTGTTCTTCGATGCCCGGCATCCCGAGCCCGGCGCCATGCAGGACACGCTCCAGCACCTGGTCAGCGACACCATCCGCCGGGCGGATGCGGGCAAGTTCCTCTACATTCTGAACCAGATCGACGCCACCGCGCGGGAGGACAACCCCGAGGACGTGGTGGCCGCCTGGCAGCGGGCGCTCGGCGAGCGCGGCCTCACCGCCGGACGCTTCTACACCATCTACAACCCCTCCGCGGCCATTCCCATCGAGGACGAGGCCCTGCGGCGGCGCTTCGAGTCCAAGCGCGACGCCGACATGAGCGAGATCCACGGGCGGATGCGCCAGGTGGAGATCGAGCGCGCCTACCGCATCGTCGGCTCCCTGGAGAAGACCGCCCGCGACATCGAGGAGCGCATGGTGCCGGCGCTCAGGCGTGTCATCGAGCGCTGGCGCAAGCGGGTGCTGATCGGCGATGCCGTGGTTTTCGGTCTGCTGGTGGCCCTGTTCCTCTTCGCCAGCATCCGGCTCGGCTGGTGGGAAGGGCTGGTGTTCAGCCCGCCCTGGCTGGACACGCTCTTCGGCAGCGCCGCGGCAGGGTACGCGAGCGCCGTGGCCATCGCGGTAGTGGTCATCGGCCTGCACTACCTGGTGCGATCGGCGGCGGCCAGGACGCTGGGGGGGTACCTGCGGCGGCAGGAGCGCACGCTGGACGCCCGCGGCAATCTGCACCTGGCCTTCCAGCGCAACACCCGTCCGTGGCGCAGCATCTTCGCGACCTCCCCTGCGGGCTGGGGGCGGCGCGCCCGCAAGCGCCTCAACCAGGTGCTCGAGGACGCCGACACCTACGTACAGACCCTGAACGACAAGTTCACCAACCCCTCGGGCGAGGACCTGGCGTCCGTGAAGCTCCACCCGCCCAGGTCCCAGGGGGCGGAAGGCCAGGAGCCGCCGGCCGGGGCGCAGCCCGCCGCGGAGCCCGCCGCGGAGCCCGCCGGGCAATCGGAGCCGGCGGGGCAATCGGAGCCGGCGCAGCCCGATGAGTCGAAGGAGCCGACAGAGAGCGATAGCGCGAAGCGGGAGCAGCACTGAGGTCCGCCCCGGAGGCATGCGCATCGGCGTCGATCTGGGCGGCACCAAGATCGAGGCGATCGCCCTTGACGAGACCGGCGCCGAGCTGCTGAGGCGCCGTCGCCCCACCCCCGCCGGGGACTACGCGGCGACGGTGGCCACCGTCGCCGCCCTCGTCGGCGATCTGGAGCGGGCAACGGGCCGCCGCGCGCGGGTGGGGATCGGTACCCCGGGCTCGCCCTCCCCCGCCTCCGGGCTCATCCGTAACGCCAACTCCGTGTGCCTCAACGGCCGGCCCCTTCGGCAGGACCTGGAGGACGCCCTGGGCCGCCCCGTCCGACTCGCCAACGATGCCGACTGCTTCGCGCTCTCCGAGTCGGTCGACGGCGCGGCCGCGGGCGCCGCCAGCGTATTCGCGGTCATCATCGGCACCGGCACCGGCGGCGGCATCGTCATCCACGGCCGCCTGGTCTCCGGACCCAACGCGATCGCCGGCGAGTGGGGACACAACCCGCTGCCCTGGCCACGCCCGGACGAGATCCCCGGACCGGCCTGCTATTGCGGAAGGCGGGGCTGCATCGAGACCTTCCTCTCCGGGCCGGGCCTGGCGGGCGATTTCGAGCGCGCGAGCGGTCGCCGGCTCGACCCTCCGGCGCTGGTGGAGCAGGCCGACGGCGGCGACGCCGACGCGGAGGCGGCGCTCGCGCGCTACGAGGACAGGCTGGCCCGCGGCCTGGCTTCGGTTGTCAACATCCTGGATCCCGAGGTCATCGTGCTCGGAGGGGGCATGTCCAACATCCGCCGGCTGTACGCGGGCGTGCCCGCGCGGTGGGGCGCCTATGCGTTCTCCGACGTGGTGCGCACGCGCCTGGTCCCGCCCCGCCACGGTGACGCCAGCGGGGTGCGGGGCGCGGCCTGGCTGTGGCCCGCTTGAGCCGGGGGCCGCGCAGGCTGCTCGTCCCCGCGCTGGTGGTCGCCGGCGCGGTGGTCCTGGGCCGCTTCTGGGCCCTGCCGGGGCTGGGCCACCTGCTGGTGGAGGACCAGGCGCCGACCCGGGCGGACGCAGTGGTGGTACTGGCGACCGGGGCGCAGATGTACCCCCGGCTGATCGAGGCCGCCCGCCTTGTGAACGAGGGCTTCGCGCCGCGCATCATCATCAACGGCAACCGCAAGACGCCGGTGCTTCGCCAGCTCGAGGCCAGGGGATACGAGCCCGCGTCCCCCTGGCATGAGAACTCCCTGCGGGTCCTCGAGCTCCTGGGGGTGGGCCGCAACCGCGTGACGACCGTGGCCGTCGAAGACGCCTACGACACCATATCGGAGTGCCGGGGCCTGGCGCCGACCATCCAGCGCGAAGGCCTGGAGCGCGTCCTGCTGGTGACCAGCCGGTTCCATACCCGGCGTGCGGCCAGGATCTGGCGCACCGTCCACGGCGACCGGCTGGAGATCGTCCCCGTGGCAGCCCGCCAGGACCCCTTCGAGCCCGACGGCTGGTGGCGCCAGGGTCGACAGGTCCGTTGGGTGCTTGCGGAGTACGGCGGCTGGCTGTTCTACCTCCGCGACCGCCTGAGTGGAGGTTGACGCCTGCCAAGCCACCCCCAAGCGGGATATATGACCGGGATTTGAAAGAGTGTACTCTTGACACTATCTATTAGTGTAGACGGTACACCAACATCCGGGGGCCCGGTGACCGCGCAGCACTGCTACAGGTACCCGCACCCGGCGGTGACCACCGACGTGGTGGTATTCACCATCCGGGAGGAGCGGCTCAAGATCCTGCTCATACGCCGGGGCGCAGAGCCCTTCCGCGGCATGTGGGCGCTGCCCGGCGGGTTCCTGGAGATCGGCGAGGACCTGGAGACCTGCGCCAAGCGCGAGCTCGAGGAGGAGACCGGAATCTCAGGCCTCTACCTGGAGCAGCTCTACACGTTCGGCGACCCGCACCGCGATCCCCGCGAGCGGGTGATCAGCGTCACCTACTTCGCCCTGGTCCCTTCCGGCCGCCTAGAGCTGCGCGCCTCAAGCGACGCGGACCAGGCCGACTGGTTCCCGGTGGACGCACTGCCGGAGCTGGCCTTCGACCACCGCGAGATCATCGCTCTGGCGCGAAGGCGGCTCAAGGCCAAGCTGCACTACTCGACCATCGCCTTCCAGCTCATGCCCGAGTGCTTCACCCTCGGGGAGCTGCAGCGGGTCTACGAGGTCCTGCTCGACGAGCCCCAGGACAAGCGCAACTTCCGCAAATGGATGCTGGGCCTGGACCAGATCGAGGAGACCGGGGAGCTGCGGCACAACGGTAGATCCCGCCCGGCCCGCACCTACCGTCTCAGGAATCCGCACCGGGTGGAGATCATCCGGTAGCCAACCGCGAGACCATCGCCATGACCGAGACCATCATTCGCCCCGAGGACATCAGCCTCCGCCCCGTGGAGACACCCCCGCACCCGCAGTTCCCACCCCTCAGCGACGCGGAGAAAGACGCGCTCAAGGACCGCATCAAGCGCCTGCTGGAGGAGCAGGACGCCACGCTGGTCGCCCACTACTACGTCGACGGTGACCTCCAGGCCCTGGCCGAAGAGACCGGGGGCCACGTCGCCGACTCCCTCGAGATGGCCCGGTTCGGCACCCAGGCCGATTCCTCCACGCTGGTGGTCTGCGGCGTGCGCTTCATGGGCGAGACCGCCAAGATCCTCAATCCGGAGAAGCGCGTGCTCATGCCCGATCTCGCCGCCACCTGCTCCCTGGACGAGGGCTGCCCGGCCGACCTGTTCGCCGCGTTCTGCGATCAGCACCCGGAGCGCACCGTAGTGGTCTACGCCAACACCAGCGCGGCGGTGAAGGCCCGCTCGGACTGGGTGGTCACCTCCAGCATCGCCCTGCCCATCATCGGGCACCTCCACGCCCGGGGCGAGAAGATCCTCTGGGCCCCGGACAAGCACCTGGGACACTACATCCAGCGCATGACAGGGGCCGACATGCTGCTCTGGCCCGGGGCCTGCGTCGTGCACGAGGAGTTCAAGGGGTTCGCCCTGGAGCGCCTGCGCCGCCTGCACCCGGACGCGGCCGTGCTGGTGCACCCGGAGTCGCCCGACGAGGTGGTGGACCAGGCCGACGTGGTGGGGTCGACGACGGCCCTCA
>JASFUT010000021.1:0-20283 GCA_050050175.1 Chromatiales bacterium | reverse complement strand
GGCTCCGGGAGCCTGGAGTACGCCCTTGAGACCGCCATGGAGATGGTGCACAGGTCCCGCGGCGCCGCAGGCGACTCTGCCTGAGAAACAACAGGGCGCGGGACCGCTCGAGCTCATCGGCGTGGACACTCAGCGCGGGCTTCTTGCCGGGTCCGGAGGTCGTAGGGACGACGGGCCGCCTCCCATGCGGGCAAGCGCAACAGGCCGTGCGGGGGTATTGCTTCGTCTACTGGGGGAGGATACCGAGCTGGCGGGCCTGCGAGGCTGAATCTCTGGCCCCCCGGCGTCGCTTGATTCTTCCGTCCTCGATCTCGAACCACTCCATCGCCACGAGCTCGTAGGACCTGTTGGTGGGCGGGTGGCCGAAGGCCGCCGCCCGGAAGGTCCCGGTCTCGACGTACCGGACCGCCACCAGGTTTCCTTCCGCCACCATGGCCTCGACGCTGAGCCGCATGGCGTAGCCTTCGACGAGCTGGCGCCAGATCGGCTCGACCTGATCGACCGGGCCTCTACCCAGCACGCCCTGAATCTCGGCATCTTCCGTGAACAGGGCCTTGAGCCCGTCGAGATCGCCTCGATTGAAGGCGGCCACGTAGCTCAGCACAACGGCCTTCGCCTTTTCTTCGACTGTCATGGCAGATCCTCGACGCACCCTGCCTGCCGGCACGGTTAGGTTCCAGTCAAACCTCGGCGACCAGCGCGCACACGCGATCCACCTGGGCCTCGGTCATGTCGGGGAAGATGGGCAGGGACAGGGCTTCCCGGCACAGGGCCTCAACCACGGGCAGGTCGCCCACGCGGTAGCCGAGCGGCGCGTACACCGACTGCAGGTGCAGGGGCTCGGGGTAGCAGAGACTGGTGCCAACGCCCTGGGCCGTAAGGTGCTCGCGCAGGGCATCCCGGCGGGGGTGGCGGATCGTGTAGAGATTGTAGACATGCCGACCGTCGGCGGGCGCCGCCGGCGTCACCAGGTCCAGCCCCGCCAGCCGCTCGTCGTACAGGGCCGCTACGCGGCGGCGCCCCTCGATGGCCGCCTCCACCCTCGGGAGCTTGATGCGCAGCAACGCCGCCTGGATCTCGTCCAGCCGGCTGTTGTAGCCGAGCTCCGCGTGGATGAAGGGCCCCACCGCCCCATGGTTGCGCAGCCGCAGCAGATGGTCCCGCACCGCCGCGCTGTCGGTGGTGACCAGCCCACCGTCGCCGTAGCACCCCAGCACCTTGGTGGGATAGAAGCTGAAGCAGCCGCAGTCCCCCATGCTTCCCACGAACCGCCCGCCGTGCACGGCGCCGAAGGCCTGTGCCGCGTCCTCGATGACTCTGAGCCCCCGCTCCTCGGCGATCGCGGCGAGGGTCGTCATCTGCGCGGGATGGCCGAAGATGTGCACCGGCAGTATGGCGCGGGTGCGTGCGGTCACCCGCTCGGCCACGCTCGCGGGGTCGAGGTCGAAGCTGGCTGGGTCCAGGTCGGCGAACACCGGCGTCGCCCCGACCACGGACACCGCCTCGGCGGAGGCGAAGAAGGTGAAGGGGGTGGTAATGACCTCGTCACCCGGCCCCACCTCCAGGGCGCGCAGGGCCAGGACCAGGGCATCGGTGCCGTTGGCGACGCCCACGGCGTAACGCACCCCCAGGTAGGCGGCGGCCTCCTCCTCGAAGGCGCGCACGTGCGGACCCAGAATGAACGCCCCCCGGGCGCCGATCTCGGCAACCCGGGCGAGCCACTCCTCGCGCAGTGATTCGAACTCCGCCTGGAGGCTGAGAAACGGGACGCCCTCTACGGGGCCTTGAATTCTGTCGATCATGCCACCTCCGAGCCCGACCCGGGAGCCCCGGCATTCAACGGGCGAGGATCTCCGCCTTTACCCGGAGGGCCACCTCCAGGGCCTTGAGCCCGGCGGCGCCGTCGACGAGCGGACGCCGACCCCGGCTCGCGCAATCGACGAACGCCGCCAGCTCCGTGTCCAGCGGCTTCACCGGCTCGACCCGGATCTCCTCGCGCACGATCTCCGGCCACTCGCTGCCCGCCTTGGGCCGGGTATAGGCGGTGTCCAGGCGCTGCTCGATGAAGTCCAGGGCCTCGTAGCGGTTCTCCTCGAAGACGCGGATGCGCCGGGACTTTCTGTCCGAGACCCGACTGGCGATCACGTTGGCGACGGTGCCGTTCTCGAACTCCAGGCGGGCGTTTGCGATATCGATGTGCCCGGTGAGCACGGGGGTGCCCACCGCGGCGATCGAGGTGATCTCGGCGTCGACCAGGGACAGGATAATGTCGATGTCGTGGATCATCAGGTCGGAGACCACATCGACGTCGGTGGCCCGGGGCACGAAGGTCCCCATGCGGTGCGCCTCCACGAAGCGCGGCCGGGAGATGCGCTCGGCCAGGGCCATCACGCCTGCGTTGAACCGTTCGAGGTGCCCCACCTGGAGGACCGCGCGGCTGCGGCGGGCCAGATCCACGATCTCCCGACCCTCCTCCACGCTGGCTGCTATGGGCTTCTCGAGCAGCATGTGCACGCCACGCTCGAGGAAGGGCCGTGCCACGGCGAGGTGGGCGGTGGTGGGGACCACCACGCTTACGGCGTCCACCTCCCCGACGAGTGCCGCCGGGTCGTCGAGCGCCGCGCAGCCGCACTCCTCCGCGACCCGGCGCGCGGTGGCGGCATCGGTGTCCGCGACCCCGACCAGCTCGATGCCATCCATCCGGGAGTAGATGAGCGCGTGAAACCGCCCCAGATAGCCGACCCCTGCAACTCCTACGCGAATCGGTCCGGCCATAGGCTTGAGCTTTCCGGATGAAAATCGGGGGGGAAATGTACCACAGTCGGGGCGCCCCGGCATGAGCGCCCCCGATGGGCGACCTGCTTCCGCGCGTCCGTCAGCCCAGAGGCGGCTGGGACGGCTGGGTCCCGAACGGTGCCGACGCCGTCGGCACCGACTCGGCCTGGGCGCTGATCTGCATGGCCACGGTCGTAGCCAGCGCCAATCCCACAGCGGTGACAAGCACGAGAAGCAAATCGGGTTTCCGGTTACGGCGATGTCTGGTTCGAAGCACGATTCAAGGCCCCTGGAAGGCCTTCGATGTTGTCGTTATGGTCGCATCATGCGATAAACGCACCGGCCGTCCGCGCCGGCCCGGGGATATCCTCCACATTTCTATATCCAGACCCCGAGGATTGCAAGCCCATGCCCGAATATTCCCTGACCGTAGCCGAGGACGCCCCCACCCTGATCCGGACGACGGCCCGACGCGTGGCCGGCCTGATAGGAGAAGCGGTGGCCGCGCGGGGGGTCTGTCACCTCGCCCTGAGCGGCGGGCGAACGCCCGCGGACCTCCATCGCCTGCTGGCCCGACCCGAGGTGGGCGGCCGGATACCCTGGACCCGGGTCCACATCTGGTTCGGCGACGAGCGCTGCGTCCCGCCGGAGCACCCGGACAGCAACTTCCGCATGGCGCGGGAGACGCTGCTCGACCCCCTCGGCCTCCCCGCGCAGCACATCCACCGTATGCGCGGGGAGGCCGAAGACCCCCGCAAGGCCGCCGCCGAGTACGCTGCCGAGCTCAGCGCGGCGGCACCCGGCGACGGACACTGGCCCATCCTCGACATCGTGCTTCTCGGCGTGGGGCCCGATGGTCATGTCGCCTCTCTGTTTCCGGGCTCCGCCAACCTGGCCGAGGGCGCGGCCCCGGTCTCGGCGGCGCGGGTCTCCGAGCAGCACGGCTGGAGGATCAGCCTGACGCTGCCCGTCATCGAGCATGCACGGCACGTGCTCGTGCTGGCCAGCGGCTCGTCCAAGGCGGGCATCCTGTCCCGCGTCCTCGGGCCCACCCCGACCGCCGCGGACCGGGCGCTGCCCGCGGCACTGGTGAGCCGACTCCCCCAGGCGGAGTGGCACCTGGACGCCGACGCCGCCGGCGGCCTCTGATCCTGCGCCCCGCCATTACCACAGAGATCCCGTCTTGCGTTCGATCCGGGACGCCATTAAGTTGCGGGAGTAATGCAGGCAGACGAGAGATCGATGAGCCCCAATCCCAACCAGATCAGCGTGGACGTGGAGACCACCTATGTGGAGGCCCAGTCGGAGCCCGACGAGGATCGCTACGTGTTCGCCTACACGGTGACCATAAGAAATCAGGGCGCCATGCCGGCCAAGCTCCTCAACCGCCACTGGATCATCACCGACGCCAACGGCAAGGTCCAGGAGGTACGGGGCGAGGGCGTGGTGGGCGAGCAGCCGCACCTGCGCCCCGGCGAGGGCTTCCGCTACACCAGCGGCACCATGCTGGAGACGCCGGTGGGCACGATGGAAGGAAGCTACGAGATGCTCTCGGACGACGGGACCCGCTTCGACGCCCCGATCGCCCCCTTCTCGCTGTCGATCCCGAGGACCCTGCACTGAGGGACAGGGCGCCGGCCCGGCATGGCTGAGGCCCGCCGCGAGCCGCCGATCCTGCTGCTCGCGGTGGTGGGCTTCCTGCTAGTGAGCGGGCTGCGCCCGGAGGCCGACAGGGTGACCTGGCTGCTGGAGACCGCCCCCGTGATGATCGGCGTCCCCGTCCTGGTCGCCACCTACGCCCGGTTTCCGCTCACTCCTCTGCTCTACCGGCTCCTCGCGCTCCACGCGGTCATCCTGATCGTCGGCGGGCACTACACCTATGCACAGGTTCCGCTCTTCGACTGGCTGCAGACGCAGCTGGGGCTGGCGCGCAACCACTATGACCGGATCGGCCACCTGGCTCAGGGCTTCGTTCCCGCGATCCTGGCCCGCGAGATCCTGATCCGCCGCTCTCCGCTGCGCCCCGGCGGGTGGCTGATGCTCACGGTCACCAGCATCTGCCTGGCGTTCAGCGCCTTCTACGAGCTGATCGAGTGGTGGACGGCGCTGATCAGCCGGGATGCGGCCGAAGCCTTCCTCGGCACCCAGGGTGACCAGTGGGACACCCAGTGGGATATGTTCCTGGCCCTGATCGGCGCCCTTGCGTCCCAGCTCGGGCTGCGCCGGGTCCACGACCGCCAGCTCGCACCCTACGTGGGCTCGGCTTCGGGCCCAGCCTCCGGACGGGGGGCGGCGGCCTGAGCCATGGCGACCTACGCGATCGGAGACGTCCAGGGGTGCTACGAGGAGCTGCGCCGGCTGCTCGACCGCCTGGCCTTCGACCCGGCGGTCGACCGGCTCTGGCTCGTCGGCGACCTGGTGAACCGCGGGCCGCACTCGCTGCGCACGCTCCGGTTCGTCAGGGACCTTGGAGACACCGCCGTGACGGTGCTCGGCAATCACGACCTGCATCTCCTGGCGCTGGCGTACGGCAACGCCCGCCACGCCTCGGGGCGATCGCTGGAAAGGGTGCTCGACGCCCCGGATCGCGACGAGCTCATGGACTGGCTGCGGACCCGGCCCGTCCTCCATCAGGATCCCGAGCTGGGCTTCACCCTGGTGCACGCCGGGTTGCCGCCCCAGTGGGACCTGGCCGCGGCGCTGGCGCGGGCACGGGAGCTCGAGGAGACGCTCGCCGGGCCAGGCTGCGCGGCCTTCCTGCGCGCGATGTACGGCAACGAGCCGGCACTGTGGCGTGACGACCTGGAGGGTCATGACCGTCTGCGCTTCATCACGAACTGCCTGACCCGCCTGCGGTACTGCGACCCCGAGGGGCGCCTCGCCCTCGCGGAGAAGGGGCCACCCGGAACACAGCCACCGCCTCTGCTGCCCTGGTTCCAGGTGCCCGGGCGCGCGACGGCCGAGGAGCGCATCCTGTTCGGCCACTGGTCGACCCTCGGCTACCGCGAGGGCGACAACGTGTGGGCACTGGACAGCGGCTGTCTCTGGGGCGGACGGCTGACGGCGCTTCGCATCGACCTCGCGGTGCCCCGGCCCGCGCATCACCCCTGTCCGGCGGCGCGCGAGCCCGGCTGAGCGCCGTGGACAAGCCGCAGCGGCCCTTCGTACCATCCCGCTGAGAGGGTCGTGCCGCGGGCATGCCCAGGACGCGTTGCCAGATGCTCGACACGCTCAGAACCGTCGAAACCCCCGAGGGCATAGAGCTCGGTCTGCGCGTCGCGGGACCCCTGCCGCGCATGCTGGCCTGGCTGATCGACGCGCTGATCCGCTTCGCGGTGCTCTACGTGCTGCTGCTCGGGCTGTCCGTGCTGGGCGCCTTCGGTGTAGGCCTCTTCCTGATCGCCACCTTTCTGCTGGAGTGGCTCTACCCGGTGGCCCTGGAGCTCACCATGGACGGCCAGACGGTGGGCAAGCGGGCCTTGAGGCTTCGGGTGCTCTGCGACGACGGCACGCCCGTAACGCTCTCGGCCTCGGTCGTGCGCAACCTTCTGCGGGCGGTGGACTTTCTTCCCCTGCTGTACGGCCTGGGGGTGGCCTCCATGCTCTCGAACCGGGACTTCAAGCGGCTGGGAGACCTGGCAGGCGGCACGGTGGTGGTCTACACGGACCGGTCCCGGTTCCGGGGCGTGATCCCCAAGGCGCTGCCTCTCACGCCCCCCGTGGCCCTCACCGCCGAGGAGCAGCAGGCGGTGATCTCATTCGCCGAGCGCGCCGGGTCGCTTTCGCCGGAGCGGGCCCGCGAGCTGGCGTCCCTCGCCGAGCCGCTGGGGGGCGCATCCGGCGCGCCCACACCCGAGCGCCTGGTGCGCATGGCCAACTGGCTGGCGGGCGGCGGGTGAAGCAGAACCTCTTCCGAAGGCGCAACGAGGCCACCTGGCGCGAGCTGGAGCAGGCACTGCGGCCGGATGCCCCCCCCGAGCTCCGCGCCCGGTTTCCACGGATCTACCGCAGGACCTGCCAGCACCTGGCGGTGGCGAGGACGCGACTGTACAGCGCCCGGCTGATCGAGCACCTCGATCAGCTCGTGCTGGCGGGCCACCAGCGCCTCTATGGAAGCGGCCCGGCCCACCGCGGCCGCCTGGGCACCTTCTTCGGGACGGACTTCCCTCGCGCGGTCCGACAGGAATGGCGCCTCGTGCTGGTCAGCGCGCTCGTCTTCTTTCTGCCGCTGCTGGGCATGCTCGTCGCACCCCAGGTCGATCCGGACGTGGTGTACACGGTCCTGGACGCGGACACCCTGGTGGAGATGGAGGGCATGTACGAGCCAGGCGAGGACCGCGTTGGGCGCAGCCGCGACTCCGACTCGGACGTGCTGATGTTCGCCTTCTACGTCTACAACAACACCGGCATCGGCTTCCGGACCTTCGCGGGGGGGCTGCTGTTCGGCATCGGGACCCTGTTCATCCTGTTCTACAACGGCCTGGTGATCGGCACCGTCGCGGGACACCTGACCCGCATCGGCTACGGCGAGCCATTCTGGTCGTTCGTCGCCGGGCACAGCGCCCTGGAGCTGACCGCGGTGGTGCTGAGCGGGGCGGCGGGCCTGCGCCTCGGGCTGGCCCTCCTGGCCCCGGGGCGCCGGCGCAGGCGCGAGGCTCTGCGCCTGGGCGCCGCGACGGCAGTGCGCATCGTCGGCGGTGCAGCGGCCATGTTCCTGGCCGCGGCTTTCGTCGAGGGATTCTGGTCGTCCATGACGTTCCCGCCGCCGGGCCTGAAGTACGCCACCGGGATTCTGTTCTGGGTGCTGGTCCTGGGCTACCTCCTGCTGCAGGGGCGCGGGCGTGGAGCTTGAGCGAATCAGCACGGAGGTGCGACCGCGCACGCCCTGGGAGGCGATGGACCTGGGGTTTCACCTGGTGAGGCACTGGTGGACCGCCCTGCTCGTCCCCTGGGCCGCCACGATCGCCCTGTTCGCCGCCGCGGTCGTCTTTGTCCTCCCGGATCGCCCGGGCGCCGCCTTCCTGCTCTTCTGGCTGCTGAAGCCGATCTACGACCGTGTTCCCCTGCATGTGCTCTCGCGCGCGCTGTTCGGCGCGGCGCCGTCCTGGCCGGAGACCTTCTCCGCCCTGCCGGCGCTGCTCACCCGGGACCTGCCCTGGACGCTGATTCACCGCATCGACTTCGCCCGATCCTTCAACCTGCCGGTGCGGCAGCTCGAGCGGCTGCGCGGCGCCGACGCCCGAAGCCGGGCCCGCATCCTCCAGCGCCAGACCCGCAGCCACGCCGTCGGCCTCACCCTGCTGTTCCTGCTCCTCGAGCTCGTCGCCTTTCTCTCGGTGCTCTGGATCGGACCCATGATCCTGCCGCAGGGCGTCGACCAGCACCTGCTCGATCTCGTGGTCAATCAGGGGTCGGAGGGCGGCTGGCTCGCCTGGGTCCTGGCCGGGGCCTACATGGCGACGGTGCTCGTGCTCGAGCCGTTCTACGTAGCGGCAGGATTCGGGCTCTACCTGAACCGGCGCACCGGGCTGGAGGCCTGGGACGTGGAGCTGCGGTTCCGCCGCCTGACCCGCCGGGCGGGGTCGCCCGTCCCCCTCGCAGTCGCTCTGGCTCTGGCGGTCGCCGCCTGGGTGCCCCCGCCGGACGTCCTGGCGGAGAGTCCACCCGCCCTGCCCCCGGTGAACCCGACCCCGCGACCGGAGGTCGACGCCGGGACGGTGGTGGAGCGCGTGCTCGAGGGGGCGGCGTTCGAGCGTTATCGCGAGGTCGAGTACTGGTCCTTCAAGGGGGCGGACGAGCAGGACGAGGACTCGGACGGCTGGGACCTCGGAGTCGCCTCCCTGCTCGCGCGCCTCACCGAGGCCGCCCTCTGGGGCGCCCTGGGGGTCGGGTTGGTCCTGCTGATCGTTCACCGCCGCCGCTGGCTGCCTTTCCTCGGACGCAGGCAGACCCCGCGGGCGCCCGAGCCCCCGGCGACCCTGCTCGGTCTGGACATCCGGCCCGAGTCGCTCCCGGGGGACGTCCCCGCCGAGGCGCGCCGACTCTGGGCTGCGGGAGCCCCACGGCAGGCGCTCGGGCTGCTCTACCGGGGGGCGCTGGCCGCCCTCGTCCACAAACGGGGCATCCCGTTCTCGGCGGGCGACACCGAGGGCGAGTGCCTGGCCAAGGTCCGCCCCGCGGCGGACGCGGCGCTATACGGCCATTTCCGGGAGCTGACCGGGGCCTGGGAGGGCGTGGCCTATGCGCACCGCCCACCGGATCCCCGGCGGGTGGAGAGCCTGCTGGAAGACTGGCACACTCACTATGGGGAGGTCTCATGAGCCGAAGGGCCCTGGTCATCGCCCTGCTCGTCGTATCGGCCGCGGGCGGGCTGACGGCCTTGCTCTATGCGAGCCTCGAGCGCAAGACCGAGCGCGTGGACCGGGGGTTCACGGGCGAGGCGCGCCGCAACCCCTACCTGGCGGGCGAGTATTTCCTGCGCCGCATGGGTGTGCCGTCACGCATGCTCGAGGGTCCCCGCGAGCTCGACCGGCTGCCGCCGCCGGACGCGACCCTGCTTCTACCCACCGAGCGCTCGACGCTGGGCCCGGAGCGCTCCCGGGCACTGCTCGGCTGGGTGGAGGACGGCGGGCACCTGATCGTGCGCATCCGCCGCCCGGTGCCGGGGGAGAAGGAACCCCGCGACCCCCTGCTCGACCCGCTGGGCATCGGGGCGAGGAACCTGGGCTGGGAGAACGTGCAGGCCGGATCGACCACGCTGATCGAGCGCGAAGGCACCGACGATCTCATGGAGATCGACTTCTACGCGACCCACGTGATCGACACGCACGCGATCAGACCCGAATGGGAGGTGAGCGATCCCCACGGCGTGCGGCTCGTCCAGATCCGCCGGGGGGCGGGCCGCGTGACCGTCCTCAGCGACACGCTCATCTGGGAGAACGACCGGATCGGGGACTACGACCATGCGCGGCTGCTCTACATGCTGGCTCGGCAAAACCCCGGAGGCGAGGTGCTCATCCTGCGCACCGACGATCTTCCGCCCCTGTGGCGCTGGGTCTGGCAGCGGGTTCCGGGCGTGGTGATCGCCGGCGGCCTCCTGCTGCTCGCCTGGCTCCTCCGGGCGCCGCGGCGGCTCGGTCCGCTTCTGCCGGACGCCGGTGCGCGCCGCCGGCGTCTGCTGGAGCACGTGGAGGCGTCGGGCCACTATCTGTGGAAGCGCGGGCCCCGCGAGCCCCTGGTCGATGCGGCGCGCGAGGGCCTGATGCGCCGGCTGCGCCGGGCCCGGCCCGATCTCGCGGGCGCACCGCCGGCGCAGCTGGCCGCGCGCCTCGCCGAGGCGACCGGTCTGGGCGCCAGGACCGTGGCGAGTGCCTTGGCCGAAGGTCCGGTGACAGGGCGCGAGGCATTCACCCGCCGTATCCAGATCCTCGAGACACTGAGGAAGCGCCTATGACCACGACCCTCCCCCCCGAGGAACGCACCATCGCCGCCGCCGGCGACGCGGCGGCGCGCATCCGCCGGGAGATCGGCAAGGTCATGGTGGGACAGGACCCCGTGATCGATGGCGTCCTCGTCGCCCTGTTCGCCGGCGGCCACGTCCTCATCGAAGGGGTGCCAGGCTTGGGAAAGACCCTGCTGGTGCGCGCACTGGCTCGCGCCTTTCACGGTCAATTCCAACGCATCCAGTTCACGCCCGACCTGATGCCGAACGACGTGGTCGGCCACGTCATCTACGACCAGAATGCCGGCCAGTTCCGCATCCGCCGGGGACCGGTGTTCGCCAATCTCCTCCTGGCCGACGAGATCAACCGGGCGCCGGCGAAGACCCAGTCGGCGCTCCTGGAGGTGATGCAGGAGCTTCAGGTCACCATCGAGGGCCGCGCGATGCCCGTGCCCTCGCCGTTCATGGTGCTCGCCACCCAGAACCCGATCGAGCACGAAGGCACCTATCCCCTCCCCGAGGCACAGCTGGACCGGTTTCTGCTCAAGATCCTGATCGACTACCCCGGGGAGGCCGAGGAGCGCGACATGGTGCGCCGGGTTACCCGGGACCGGGTGGGCGACACCCTGGACGTGTCCGCTGTCGCAGCCCTGATGCAGCCCGATGACGTACGCCGCATCCAGGGGATCGCAAGCCGGCTTCGGACCGACGACCAGGTCACGGATTACGCCGTCCGCATCGCCCGGGCCACCCGCAACTGGCCAGGGGTGAGCATAGGAGCCGGGCCGCGCGGGGGCATTGCTCTGGTGCGGTGTGCCCGGGCAGCGGCGCTCCTCGGCGGCCGGGACTTCGTCACGCCCGATGACGTCAAGTCCGTGGCTCTGCCGGCGTTGAGACACCGCATCCGGATCAGTCCCGAGCTGGAGCTCGAAGGACAGGCCCCCGACCAGGTCCTCACCGCCCTGCTGGAGCAGATCGAGGCGCCGCGGCGCTGATGCCCGTTCCAGAGCGAAGCCTCTTCGTCCTGCTCTGGCTCGCGCTCGCCGCCGCCCTGCCGGCGGGGGCCCGCCCTGAGCTGTTCGCCGGCTGGCTCTGGCTGCTGGGCGGCGGGCTGGCGGCGGCGCTGCTCGACGGGGTTCGCCTGTACCTGCTGCCTCCCCCCGAGGCCAGCCGCAGCGTCCCAGGATCGCTGTCGCTCGGGCGCTGGCAGCGGGTGGGGCTCCGCCTCATCCACAGGGGGACATCCGCGTGCCGCGTGGATGTCTTCGATCACCATCCCGCCCGGTTCGATGCGGAGCACCTGCCGCGCGCCCTGGTCCTTCGCCCCGGCGCCTGGGTCGGCACCGAGTACCGGGTGAAGCCCACCGAACGGGGAGAGCACCGCTTCGCGGGGGTCCAGCTGCACATGCACGCCCCCTGGCGCTTCTGGAAGCGCAGCGTGCTGATCCCGGTGGAGCAGCCGGTGCGCGTCTACCCGAATTTCGCGCTGGTGGCCAAGTACACGCTGCTGGCGACGGACAACCGCCTCAGCCAGATGGGGGTCCGCCGGCAGGTGCGCCGGGGGCAGGGGCTGGAGTTCCACCAGCTTCGGGAGTACCGGCAGGGGGACTCACTGCGCCAGATCGACTGGAAGAACACCGCGAGGCTGCGCAGGCCCATCGCCCGGGAGTACCAGGACGAGCGCGACCAGGAGGTGGTGCTCCTGATCGACTGCAGCCGGCGCATGCTGGCCAAGGACGGCGAGCTCTCCCACTTCGACTTCACCCTGAACGCCTCGCTTCTCCTTGCCTATGTGGCGCTGCGCCAGGGCGATGCGGTGGGTCTGGGCACCTTCGGCGGGGAGCGGCGCTGGCTCAAGCCGACGAAGGGGCGGGACCATCTCAACCGTGTGCTCAACACCCTCTACGACCTGCATCCCACGACGCGGACACCCGACTACGTGGAGGCCGTCCACGGCGTCCTGCTGCGCCAGCGCCGGCGCGCCCTGGTCGTGCTGCTGACCAACCTGCGCGACGAGGACAACGGTGATCTGGGCCCCGCCGTCAAGGTCCTCGGGCGACGGCACCTGGTGCTCGTGGTGAACCTGGTGGAGCGGGCCCTGGAGGCCGCCCTTGAGCGACCCGTGCGGGACTTCGACGACGCCCTGCGCGCCGCCGCCATACAGCTCTATCAGGCCGACCAGCGTCGCGCGCTCGACCGCCTGACTGCGCTCGGCGTCGAGCGCCTCGACATCAGCCCGGAAGACCTTTCCGTGGAGCTGGTGAACCGGTACCTGGAGATCAAGGCCGGCGGGCGGCTCTGACCGCCGTCGATTCCCGGGGCTCAGAGGCGGCGGATCAGCACGGCCGTTCAGGCGGGCGCCTGCGGCCGCGACGCGCTTTCAGCCCCCCGCCGACCGCTCCAGGGTGGTGAAGGTGCAGGCGTAGGGGTTCTTCTCGTCCGCCGGTCTGTGAAGGCGCTCGATCTCGCGCCACTGTCCCGGATCGAAAGGCGGGAAGAAGGTGTCGCCCTGCGGCGCTGCGTGAACGCGGGTGAGGTAGATCCGCCGGGCCAGCGGAAGGGTTTCGGCGAACAGCCCGGCGCCGCCGATGACCATGAGCTCCGCGACATCACCCGCGCTGGCCAGTGCCTCGACCATCGAGTGGACGACCGCGCATCCCGGGGCCCGGTATCCCGGCGTGCGGGTCAGGACTATGTGCCGGCGCCCGGGCAGCACCCCGGGAAGGGACTCCCAGGTGCGCCGGCCCATGAGCAGGGGCTTGCCCATGGTCAGGGTCTTGAAGTGGCGCAGGTCCGCGGGCAGGTGCCAGGGCAGGCGCCCGGCCCGACCGATGACGCCGTTCTCCGCAACGGCGACGACCAGGGAGAGGACCGGGCGGGCGTCGTTCATGCCGGCATCCTAGCATGCGGGGGATGGTCGGACGGGAGGGGCAGGGAGCGGGCCGGGCGGTCGCTCCGGGGTCGCGCAGAACGACCCCGGGAGGTGCGATGAGGCACGGGGGCGCCGGCGACCCGGATCAGCGGCGCGTGGTGCCGGCGTCGCCGCAGATCCCGGCGGCCGCCTCGATCGCAATCCCGATGATCACGCCCGTTCCCCGGGAGCGATCTTCGGCCCTGTCACGCCACTCGTCGCAGGTCAGGTCGAGCGCATGGTGCGCTATATCGCGTGCCCTCGATGGCAGACCTTCATAGGCGGATACATACCGCCCGAGGCCGCCAGGCGCCGTGCTGCCCATCGCGAGTCCCCGCGTCGGCTCAGACGGCGATGGGGGCCTTGATGGGGGGATGGGACCGGTAGCCGACCAGCTCGAAGTGCTCGAACCGGAATTCGGCCAGAGACCGCACTTCGGGGTCGAGCCTCATGGCCGGCAGGGGATGGGGCTCGCGCGAGAGCTGAAGGTCCACCTGCTCGAGGTGGTTGAGGTAGAGGTGGGCGTCGCCCAGGGTATGGACGAGGTCGCCCGGAGAGAGGCCGGTGACCTGGGCCAGCATCAGGGTCAGCAGGGCATAGCTGGCGATGTTGAAGGGCACGCCGAGGAAGATGTCCGCGCTGCGCTGGTAGAGCTGACAGGACAGGCGGCCCTCGGCCACGTAGAACTGGAAGAGCGTGTGGCAGGGCGCGAGCGCCATCCTGCCCTGGCGGACATTCTCCTGGGGCGGTACCGTCTCGTCCGGCAGATCCGCCGGATTCCAGGCCGAGACGATAATGCGCCGGGAGTCGGGTCGGCCGCGCAGCTGCTCGGTCACCCGCGCGATCTGGTCGATTGTCCGGCCGTCCGGGGCGGGCCAGGACCTCCACTGGGCACCGTAGATCGGTCCCAGGTCACCCCTGTCGTCCGCCCACTCGTCCCAGATCCTCACGCCGTGCTCGTGCAGGTACCCGAGATTGGTATCGCCGCTCAGGAACCACAGCAGCTCGTGGATGATCGAGCGCAGATGGACCCGCTTGGTCGTCACCAGCGGGAAGCCTTGCGAGAGATCGAACCGCATCTGATGGCCGAACACGCTCAGCGTGCCGGTGCCCGTGCGGTCGCCCTTGCGCACGCCCCGGTCCCTGACGTGGCGCATCAGGTCGAGATACTGGCGCACGCCTCAGCCTTCCCCCGTCCTTCGGCGATACGCCCAGGCCAGCAGACCGATCCCGAACAGGATCATGGGCAGGGAGAGCAGCTGCCCCATGGTCAGCCAGCCAAAGGCCAGGTAGCCGAGCTGGGGGTCCGGCAGGCGGATGAGCTCCACCGCGGATCGCATCAGTCCGTAGCACACCAGGAACAGGCCGGAAACCGCCATCATCGGGCGCGGCCGCGCGGAAAACGCCCACAGGATCGCGAACAGCACCAGCCCTTCGAGCAGGGCCTGGTAGAGCTGGCTCGGATGCACGGCGGGCGAGTACACCGACCCCAGGGCGACGTCCAGCCTGTCGCACAGGTCGGGCGCCCGATGGCAGGGCACCCGCATGGCCCAGGGGAGATCCGAAGGCCCGCCCCAGAGCTCGGCATTGATGAAGTTGCCCACACGCCCCGCGCCCAGACCCAGCGGGACCAGCGGCGCGATGAAGTCGGTCACCGAGAAGAAGGGCCTGCCGCGCCTGCGCCCGTAGAGCCACATGGCAAGGAGGACGCCCAGCAGACCTCCGTGGAAGGACATGCCGCCCTGCCAGAGGCGGTAGACCATGCCGGGGTCATCCAGGAACTGCGGCAGCCCGTAGAACAGTATGTAGCCCAGTCGCCCGCCCAGCACGACGCCGATCACGATGTAGAACAGCAGGTCGTCGACCTCCGCCGGGTCCCACCCCGATCCCGGCCGGCGGGCGCGCACCCGGCCCAGCCACCAGCCGCCTGCGAAGCCCACCAGGTACATCAGGCCGTACCAGTGGATCTTCAGCGGCCCGAGCGCCAGCGCGACGGGGTCGATGTCGGGGTAGGTGAGCATGGCGGGCATGCTATCACGGCTCGCGGCCTTCGGGCCGGCACGCGCACCACCGCCTCGCGGGATCGCGAGCCAGGCACCGCGGCCACCCGTCAGAAGCTGGGCAGGACCCGCAGGAACAGCGCCTTGAGATAGCCCGTCTCGGGGATCGCGGGATGGATGGGGTGGTCGGGACCCTGCCGACCGGCCTCCAGAAGCTGGAGGCTGCGGTCGGTGTGTCGGCCGGCCTGGTTGACCGCCTGCAGCAGGGCGTCACCCCCCATGTGGAAGGAACAGGAGCAGGACACCAGCAGGGCGTCCTTCTCCAGGAGCTGACAGGCGAGCTGATTCAGTCGCCGATAGGCGAGCGTGCCCTCCTTCAAGTCCTTGCGGCGCTTGACGAATGCCGGGGGGTCCAGCACCACCAGGTCGAACCGCCGCCGCTCCTCCCGGAGCCCCTTCAAGACGTCGAAGGCATCGCCGCGCAGGGTGTCCACCCGGTCCGCCACCCCGTTCAGGGCGGCATTGCGGGCAACGCCCTCCAGAGCGGCCTCGGAGGTGTCGACGCACAGTGCGCCGGCGGCGCCGCCGGCCACCGCCCGGATGCCCCAGCCACCGACGTAGCTGCACAGGTCCAGGACCCGCGCGCCCTCGACATAGCGCAGCAACCGGGCGCGGTTGTCCGCCTGGTCGAAGAACCAGCCGGTCTTCTGACCGTGCCTGGGATCCACCCGGAACCTGACCCCGCCCTCGTCGAGCTCGACGGTGCTTGCGACCTCCCCCGCGGCATCCTCGACGTAGAGCTCCAGGCCTTCGAGCCGGCGCAAGGGGGCGTCGTTGCGCAGCAGGATGCCGGCGGGCCTGAGCACCTTGTCGACGGCGGCGACGATCTCCTGCTTCATCCGTTCCATCCCGGCGGTCGTGATCTGCACCACTGCCAGGTCGCCGTAGCGGTCGACCACCAGCCCGGGCAGGCCGTCGCTCTCGCCGAACACCAGCCGGTAGAAGGGCGACCCGTAGAGGCGAGAGCGCAGCCCCAGGGCGATCTTCAGCCGGTGCACCAGCAGCGACTGGTCCATGGGATGGGCGGGGTCGCGGCTCACAAGCCGGGCGCACAGCAGCACGTTCGGGTTGACGTAGCCGCTCCCGAGCCACTTGCCGTTGTGGGCGAGGACGTTGACGCCCTGTCCCGGCTCCAGCTCCTTCAGCGGCGTCGCCGACACGTCGACCTCGTTGCTGTAGACCCAGCAGTGGCCGGTTCTGAGGCGGCGATCCTGGTCTTTCTTCAGTCTCAGCGGGGGCAGATCGGGGGTCTTCATGCGGGTCTCCGGGCGGCGGTGCCTGAAGGGTACCAGCGAGCGCCGCAGCTTGGCAGATTCCCCGCCTCTCCATCGGGTGACAGGGCCCCCGGGGCTTCGCTATAGTTGAGTGAAACACTCAGCTTTTAGAGAGCCTTCGCGACGCCCATGAGCCAACCGACCAACCGCCTGGCGGATGCGACCAGCCCCTACCTTCAGCAGCATGCCCACAATCCCGTGGGCTGGTGGCCCTGGTGCGAGGAGGCCCTTCAAGAGGCCCGGGACACCGGACGGCCGATCCTCCTCTCCATCGGCTACTCCGCCTGCCACTGGTGCCACGTGATGGCGCACGAGTCCTTCGAAGACCCGGACACTGCCGAGGTGATGAATCGGCTGTTCGTCAACATAAAGGTGGACCGGGAGGAGCGGCCGGATCTGGACAAGATCTACCAGGCCGCCCATCAGCTCCTTTCGGGCCGTCCCGGGGGCTGGCCGCTGACCGTGTTCCTCACCCCCGAGGACCAGGTGCCTTTCTTCGCCGGCACCTACTTCCCCGGCGAGCCGCGTCACGGACTTCCCTCGTTCCGGGACCTCCTGGAGCGGGTGGCCCGCGCCTATCAGGCCCAGCAGGACGACATCCGCGAGCAGAACCGCTCTCTGGTGCAGGCCCTGGAATCCCTCAGCCCATCGGGGACCGCCCCCGACCGGCTGGACGCCAGGCCCCTGGACGGCGCCCGCCAGCAGCTGGGCCAGGCCTACGACCGGACCCACGGCGGGTTCGGCCAGGCCCCCAAGTTCCCCCACGCCACCGGGATCGAGCGCCTCCTGCGCCACTGGGCCGCCACGGGGGACACCCCGGCCCTGCAGATGGCCGTGGAGAGCCTGAAGCGGATGTCGCTGGGTGGGCTGTACGATCAGCTGGGCGGCGGGTTCTGTCGCTACTCGGTCGACGATCGCTGGATGATCCCGCACTTCGAGAAGATGCTCTACGACAATGGCCCCCTGCTGGCCCTGCTGAGCGACGCCTGGCAGGCCACGGGATTGGAGCTGTTTCGACGCACCGCGGCATCCACCTCGGGGTGGGTCATGCGGGAGATGCAGTCCCCCCAGGGAGGCTACTACTCCACGCTGGACGCCGACAGCGAGGGCGCGGAGGGGAGATTCTATGTCTGGGACCGGGCGGAGGTCGCCGGCCTTCTGAACGACGACGGGTACGCGCTGCTCGCACGCCACTACGGCCTCGACCGGTCGCCCAACTTCGAGGGGCTCTGGCACCTGCACACGTTCGTCGGGGTCGAGGAGCTGGCCCGGGAGCGCGGGCTGGCGCCCGCCGAGGTGCAACAGCGCCTTGACGCCGCCCGCGAGCGGTTGTTCGAGGCCCGTGAGCGGCGCGTGCGTCCGGGACGGGACGAGAAGATCCTCACCTCCTGGAACGCGCTGATGATCAAGGGCATGGCGCGCGCCGCGCGGTTGCTCGGGCGGGAGGACTGGCTGGCATCGGCGGAGCGGGCCCTGGGATTCATCCGCGGGCGGCTTCGGGTCGACGGCCGGCTCCTGGCGACCCACAAGGACGGCCGCTCCCGTCTCACCGCCTATCTGGACGACTACGCCTTCCTGCTCGACGCCCTGCTCGAGCTGCTGGAGGCCCGCTGGAGTGCGGACGACCTGAGCCTCGCCTGCGAGCTGGCCGACGCCATGCTGGAGCACTTCGAGGACCGGGATCAGGGCGGCTTCTTCTTCACCGCCGACGATCACGAGTCGCTGATCCAGCGACCCAAGGTCCTGGGCGACGAGTCCACGCCGGCGGGCAACGGCGTCGCCGCCTTCGCCCTGCAGCGGCTGGGCCACCTGCTGGGCCAGTCCCGCTACCTGGCGGCCTCGGAACGGACTCTCCGCCATGCCTGGAGCCAGCTGGCGCAGATTCCTTATGCCCATGCGAGCCTGCTGCAGGCGCTGGAAGAGTACCTGGAGCCCCCGGAGATCCTGATCCTGCGGGGCGAGGGCTCGGAGCTCGAGCGCTGGCAGCGTACGGCCACGTCGGCCTATGCGCCGTCGCGGATGACCCTGGCCGTCCCTTCCGATGCGGCCGGGCTGCCGGAAGCCCTGGCGGGGAAGCCGGCACGGGGAGAAACCCTGGCCTACGTCTGTCGCGGCATGCAGTGCGATGCGCCGCTGACCGACCACGACGCCCTGTCCGCCCACATCGAAGCCGGCAGGCGTTCGGCGGCCTGAGCCGCCGCGGGCTCGCTACCCGGCGGAGCATCCGATCGGGGCCCGCTTCAAGGGCAGGGTCGCCGGTCCGGCGTCGGCCGGACGGCCAACCATACCCCCGGCGTCTCACCCACCGTCGGCGTCAGCCTCCCGCGACCAGCGCTCCTGCGCCTCCGCGTCGGAATCCCGCGCCTGCACCCAGCGCTCCCCGGCCCGGGTGCGCTCCTTCTTCCAGAAGGGGGCCCGCGTCTTGAGATAGTCGATGATCAGCTCGCAGGCGCGGAAGGCATCGCCGCGATGGCGGCTCGCCACGGCGACCAGGACGATCGGATCCCGGGGGTTGAGATCCCCCACGCGGTGCACCACCCGGATCGCCTCGAGGTCCCAGCGCTCCATGGCCTCCTCTGCGATGGCCTGGAGGGCCTTCTCCGTCATGCCGGGGTAATGCTCGAGGGTCATGGCCTGGACGTCGACCCCCTCATTAAGATCCCGCATGAGCCCCAGGAAGGTCACCACACCGCCGACCCGGGGATTGCCGGCGTAGACCTTCGAGGCCTCCGCTTCGGGCTCCAGGGGCCCGCTCCGGACTGCGACACTGATTCGGGATTGCATCGGGAATCGGCGCTCGCTACGACTGTACGCCCATTCTAGCAGCGGCGGGCTGCCGCTACCGGCTGCCGGAGCGCGGCCGATCGATGCCCAGCTCGCACCCGTAGACCAGGGCCTCGACGACGCGGCCCGCCCCGAGACTGTGCGGCTCGCTGCCGAGCAGGCGCCAACCCCGCCGCTCGAGAAAGCGGCGGGCGTCGGTATTGAAATCCTCACAGCCGATCTGGGCGCCGAAGAAGCCCAGTCGCTCCAGAATGCACAGTGCATCCCCCAGGAGACGCGTACCGACGCCGCGCCTTCGGTATGCCGGGTCCACCCAGAGCTGGTCCACGCAGTTCGCCCGCAGATCGCAGTAGCCGACCACCCGGGACCCGAGCAGCGCCACGCGCCCCTTCGCCACACGCGGCGCAAGCTCCGCCCTGACCCTGCCCAGCGTCCTGCGGGCCACCAGGGGAGCCGGCAGATGAGGGCCGTAGGCGACGTGCCAGGCCGCGTGGACGAGCCCCACGACCGACGCGAGGTCCTGTTCCCTGGCGCGTCTGACCGAAAGGGCGGGGAACGGAATGACGTTCGACATGAAATGACTCCCCCCCAAAGGAATCAAGCTCTTGCAGCCAAGGCAGCAATTTAACCCGACGGGGGCGTGGAAAGCCTATGGGATTCGGCGGGTATTAGGGAACAAGGCGGTGGGACAGACCTGCCTCGCGCAGCGCTCAGGCTTCGGAGCGCCCGGCCCGGACTTCCTGTCCGTGCGTTCGCCGCGCTGCGTTGGTCCACCGGACCAACGATCCGCGACCGGGCTTCGGCCGGCCTGGCACGCCCTCCCTGGCGCGACGGTTGAGGCTTCGGCCACCCCCGGCCCGGACTTCCTGTCCGGGCGTTCGCCGCGCTGCGTTGGTCCACCGGACCAACGGTCCGCGACCGGGCTTCGGCCGGCCTGGCACGCCCTCCCTGGCGCGACGGTTGAGGCTTCGGCCACCCCCGGCCCGGACTTCCTGTCCGGGCGTTCGCCGCGCTGCGTTGGTCCACCGGACCAACGGT
>JASFUT010000020.1:0-20744 GCA_050050175.1 Chromatiales bacterium | reverse complement strand
CCAAGGGAGGCCCCCCGGCTCTGCCGGGGTGGCAGTAGCTGTTTGACATTTCGAGGAGTCCATCGAGGAAACTCCGAATCGTGAGCCGCCAAAGCACACGAGACGGAGAATCCCGATGGACGAGTATTCGAGCCTAAGTCACACCAAGTGGGAGTGCAAATACCATGTGGTTTTCATTCCCAAGTGCCGAAGGAAGGTGCTGTACAGCCAGCTGAGGCAAGCGTTGGGAGAGGTGTTCCGGCGCCTGGCTGCGCAGAAGGAGAGCCGAATAGAGGAAGGGCACCTGATGCCGGATCACGTGCACATGATGATCGCGATTCCGCCGAAGTATGCGGTGTCGCAGGTGATCGGGTACATCAAAGGGAAGAGCGCGATTCATTTGGCACGGGTGTACGGGGAGCGCAAGCGCAATTTTGTCGGGCAGCACTTCTGGGCAAGGGGATACTTTGTCTCCACAGTGGGCCGAGACGAGGCGGTGATCCGGCAGTACATCCGAAGCCAGGAGGAAGAGGACAAGCGCCTGGACCAGATGAATCTTTGGCGCTGAGCGGCCACCGTTTAGGTGGCCCCAAGAAGTCGGGCCGCGTTAGCGACCCCGTTCAGCCGCTTTGAGCGGCTCACAATCTAAAGCCCCCGGCTCTGCCGGGGGATGGTTACCACCGCTTGGCGTCGAATAGATTCTGGCTTGCCGTTTGGCACCGTGCTAGGGCATCGGGAAGCCGCCCGGCGAGAAGACGACAGCGGCGGCAGGGCGTTCTGTCGAGCACAATGCCGTCAGGGAGGCGTGGGCTGCCCCGTGTTGGCGAATGCAACGATTTCGGGCAGATTGAGGTCCGCCATTGGCGTTGACGAGGGGTAGGCCACAGTTGCGCTTGATTCCCCTGGCCCGGAAGCCTTCTTGGCAACGCCGGATCGTTTGGCGCCAACCCGACTAGGTTCGGTCGCTCTGGAGGGAGGCTTCATCGCGATCGGAGCGCCTGGGTACAACAGCAACGTGGGACAGGTGCGCCTATTCGACGCGACGACGGGGGCGCTGCTCCACATCATCGATGACCCGACCGATCCGGCCCCTCTGCGCGCCCACCGGTTCGGCAGATCCATCGCGCTGGGCGGAGGTCGTGTCCTTATTGGCGAACCCCAAACCTCGCTGAACGAGCTACCGTTGTTCGAGGGCCAAGCTCATCTGTTTGATGCCACCAGCGGTGCCTTGCTGAGGACGCTCAATAACCCGCCATTAACAGGATTTCCAGATCAATTTGGCTATTCCGTCGCGCTGGACAGCGGCCGGGCGCTCGTCGGGGCGCCCGGCTACGAAAACATTATCACTGGGCAACGCGGACGAGCGTACCTCTTCACCTCTGAGTAGGGTTGCGTAGCTGCATTTCTACGTTCGACACGTCCGCTCTGGCCGGAAGTGGGCTCCGCCAGCGCCCAAAGTAGGTACAACCTTGAAAGACGCCTCCCGGCCGGAAAATGACGTCCGGGCTGGTAGGCGCCGGCCCGGGCTGCTGCGAATGGTGCGTCGGCACCGGCCAGCGACGGGGCCGCGATTGACAGATAGGGCTGTCAACAGGTCGCCGTGCTCGACCCGGCTTAACCACCCGGGCTCCCAACGCCGCGAGGTTTCTCCCCAATTCTTCGACTGAGCATGCGGCGGAAGCCAGGCGCTGGTCCACCGTGCTTCTACGGGGACAAAGATCCGGCGGAAGTGGGAAACAGCGCGCCAGGTGCGCCCCTCAGACGGTTTCGAGGTACTTGTGGATGATGCTGACTGCGACCGCACCCTGACCGACGGCGGAGGCCACACGCCGAATCACCCCGTGCCGCACATCCCCGGCCGCAAAGATGCCCGGTACGCTGGTCTCCAGCAGAAAAGGATCGCGTTTCAGCTTCCAATGCGTGGGACGGCGGCCGTCACGGATCAGGTCCGGGCCCGTGTATACGTAACCCGCCCCGTCGCACTCGACGAAAGGCGCGACGATGCCGGTGCTGGGGGTGGCCCCGATGAAGACGAAGACCGCATCTGCGGGCACGGTCTCCGTCTCTCCGCTCTTGCGGTCTCTGAGCGTTATGGCGGCGAGGCGCTCGGCGCCTTCCACGGCGGACACCTCGCAGTTCACCCGTACCTTGATGTTCTCCGTTCCTTCGATCTGGTCGACCAGATACCGGGACATGCTCGCCTCCAGCGTTTCGCCGCGGGACAATATGACCACCTCGTGCGCATACCGCGACAGAAACATGGCCCCTTGGCCGGCGGAGTTCGCGGCGCCGACCACGAAAACCCGCTTCCCCTCATAGTAGACAGCCTCCGAGGCGGCCGCCCCGTAGTACACAGAGCCGCCGACGAACCGTTCGATGCCCGGCACCTCGAGCTCGCGGACCTGGACACCGGTACAGACCAGCAGGGCGTGACAGCTGAGCTCGGTGCCATCGTCCAGAGTCACATATCGGTAGGGGTCGTCGATCCGCAGCCCCGTTGCCTCCCGCGCCGTCACCAGCTCCGCCCCCAGGCGCTTCGCCTGGGTCGTCGCGCGACGCGTGAGATCAGCGCCGCTGATCCCCTGGGGGAAGCCCAGATAGTTCTCGATGCGGGCACTGGTTCCCGCCTGTCCACCAGCGGCCTCGCGCTCGATGACGATGGTTCGGAGGCCTTCCGAGGCGCCGTACACCGCTGCCGCGAGACCGGCCGGCCCTGCGCCGATGATGATCAGGTCATAGAACGGGTTGCGCGCACGGGTGGACATGCCCACCTTGTCCGCGAGGGTCCCGAGGTCCGGATCGGCCAGGGTGCTGCCGTCCGGGAAGAACAACACCGGAAGCTGGGGACGTTCGCCGGCGCTGGATTTGACCAGCTCCATGGCCGCCTTGTCCTTCTCGACATCCAGCCACTTGTACGGAATCTGGCAGCGGGCCAGAAACTCCTTCACGTAGTGAGAGCCCGCCGACCACTGGGTGCCCGCCACGCGGATCCCTTCGTACGGGAGCGGCGCGCTCGCCCACCAGTCGTCGAGAAGATCGTCCAGTACCGGATAGAGGCGTTCCTCTGGCGGGTCCCAGGGCTTCAGCAGGTAATAGTCGAGGTCGATCGCATTGATGCTGGTGATGGCGGCGTCCGTATCGGCATACGCCGTGAGGAGAACCTTTTTGGTCTCGGGGTAGAGCTTCAGCGCCTCGGCCAGAAATTCGACACCGCTCATCCCGGGCATCCGCTGGTCGACCAGAAGAAGTGCGATCGGATCATTACGGCGTTTGAACGTCTGCACCGCCTCCAGCGCCTCGCCCCCGGAGGCCGCCTTCACGATGCGGTAGTGCTCTCGATAATGTGCCTGCAGGTCCCTCGCGATCGCATTGAGGACGTGCGGCTCGTCGTCGATCGTCATTATGATTGGCTTGGCCATTCCTACTGAACCTCCCACCGTATGAATCATTCCTCCGGATGCAGATCGATCGGCAAGCGAACCGAAAAGCAGGTGCTCCCCGGCCTCGATGTCACGGACATCTCGCCGTGGTGCTTCTTGACGATCAGGTTGCGGCTGATATTCAGCCCCAGCCCGGTACCCTCGCCCGGCGCCTTGGTGGTGAAGAAGGGGTCGAAGATCCGCGACTGATGCTCCGGAGGGATTCCCGGGCCGTCGTCCTCGATCTCCACCACGACCCATGACTTCTCACGCCGCGCCCTAACGACCAGCGTCCCCTCACCACGCATGGCATCGACGGCATTGTCGATGATGTTCGTCCATACCTGGTTGAGCTCGCCAGCATAGGTCTCGATGATCGGCAGATCGTCGGCGTACTCCCGCCTTACGGTGACGCCCCGCTTGAGCTTGTTGTGCAGGATGATCAGGGTATTGTCCAGGCCCTCGCGCACGTCCACCAGCTGCACCGGCGCCTGATCCATGTGGGTGTACGTCTTCAGCGCCTTCACCAGCTCGACGATCCGACCGGCGCTGATCCCTATCTCCCCTACCAGGCTGTAGATGGCGAACTTGAAGCTCAGCCAGTCGACGACCACGCCGAGCTGGGCGACGGAGAAGAACTCAGCCAGCTCCTCCAGGGCGCGCTCATCGTATCCGAAGCTGACCAGAACGGGCACCACATCGCCGCTCGTTTCGATACCGCTCCGCTGCAGCCATCCCTCGAGCAGGGCCTCGCGGTCGCTGCGGCTCAGTGCGTTCAGCTCGACGGGCTTCCGGGCTCGCTGCTTGGCGACCCGATCGAGCGCCGAAAGCTTCTCCCGCTGCTTTGTATCGAGCGAGAGCGCCTGCATCCGCTCCTGGACGGGCTGCCACCGGGCGAACAGATCCTGCAGCTGTGCGGCGCTGCGCTGGGCGGCGGCGGCGGGGTTGTTGAGCTCGTGCGCCATCCCGGCGCTCAGCTTGCCCAGTGAGGCCATCTTCTCCTGGATGATGAGCTGGTTGTGCATCTCGTTGAGCTGGTTCAGCGTGTCCTGGAGCACCTCGTTCTTCTTCCTCATCTCCTCGGTCTTCTCGCGCAGCGCCTGCTCGCTGTGGCGCAGCGCCTCCTCCGCTCGCTTGCGCTCCCCGATGTCGCGGATGATGCCGGTGTAGTACCGCTCGTCCCGCACGGTCCACGTCGAGAGGGAGAGCTCGATGGGCACCTCGGTGCCGTTCCGGGTCCGCGCGGCGAGCTCCACGGTCTTGCCGATGACGTGCGCCTCACCGGTCGCCGTGAAGCGCGCCATGCCGTTGCGGTGGGCTTCGTGGAAGCGCTCAGGGATAATCATCTCGAGACGCTGGCCCAAGACCTCGTCCTCGCTGTAGCCGAGGATGTTCGTGGCCGCCTTGTTCCAGCTGACAATGACGCCCGTATGGTCGGCCGAGATGATGGCGTCGATCGCCGACTCCGTGACGGAGCGGAACTTCTGCTCGGCCTGCTTGCGCTCGCTGATGTCACGGATGATTCCCGTGTAGTACCGCCTGTCGTCGAGAAACCAGGTCGCCAGGGAGAGCTCCACCGGGAACTCGCTGCCGTCCTTTCGCAGGGCGGCCAGCTCGACCGTCTTTCCGATCACATGGCTGGGTCCGCCGGAGCTCACCCGGCGGATGCCCTCCTGGTGGCTCTGCCGGTAGCGTTCGGGGATGATGAGATCGATGGGCTCGCCGATGACCTCGTCCTCGGCGAAGCCGAACAGCGCCGTGGCGGCGCTGTTCCAGGACCGGATCCTGCCTTCGGCATCGCCGGAAATGATGGCGTCGATCGCCGACTCCATGACCGAGCGGAACTTGGCTTCGGATTCGCGCAGCGCCATGCGCACCTTCGAGACAGTTGCCTGCCGCTCGATCCGCGCCAGAACCTCGCGCTCGTCGAAGGGCTCTAGGATCAGATCGTCGCCGGATTGAAGGCCCTTGACGCGCGTCTCGAGGTCATCGGCGGTGGCTACGAAGATCACCGGGATGTCCCGCGTCTGGCTGCCGGCCTTGAGCCCTCTGAGGAGCTCGAAAGGATCGCAGCCGGAGAGATGGGCATGCAGGAGGACCACGTTGGGAACCCCCGCGGTGGCAGTCTCCAGCGCGCCCGCCCCCCGCTCCAGCCAATCGACGGCGTACCCGCCCTTCTCGATAATCGCTCTGAGGGCGGCGCCGCTGGCGACGTGGTCGTCGACGATCAAGACCGAACCCCTGTCAGCCACGGCCCATTCCTCGCATCCTGTTGGTCAACACAGACAGACGACAGAATACCTCATCGGACCGGTTCGGTCCGCCGAATCTACGGCGGCGCTCACCCAGGTAAGGCGCGAGGTGGCGCGGGCAGGGGCTGGTCCCAGGGCCCTTCTAAGCAGGTGTAAGACCCAGTCCCCATTGGAGGCTGGCCCGAAGGCCGATCCCGCCGCGGTCCACGCCTGGCTAGCCAACGGGCAGGCGCGCCAGGACGGCGGGTCGACGCTCGGGGGCAGAGCGGCACAGCCGGGGCGCGCAGATGCAGATCATGATCAGGGTAGGGGGACCGAGATACTTTCGGTGCAACGGAGCCGGAGGAATGAGGCATGCGCCATGCCGGTGATGAAGGGTCGCCGGATCCGCTTTCGCCAGGCGTTGATCGAGGCAACCCGACTCGACATCCCTCTCTCGGGTACTGTCGCTGCGGGACGCACGCGTCATCGCCTTATATGCCCGCCATGCACTCCATGGCCGGGTCATGGAACAAGAGATGCTTGCCCGTCACCGACCGCCTTCTCCTGCCGGCCACGGCCGGAAGGGATGATCAGTACCTCTCCTCCGATCCACCCTCCTCGATGACGTGCCCTGGATCTTCGCTTTGCAGTCTCTCGATCGAACGGGCATCGGCCTCTTCGATTCCCACCGCTTCTTCGAGTACGGGCCGCAGCACCGACGCAGGGACGACAACCGCACCACTGTGATCGGCGTAAACATAGTCACCGGGTACGACAGTTGCACCGCCCAGACTGACGGGAACATTTGCCAGGAAAGGCATGATCGTGTCTCCGCCCCAGCGAACCGCCTCGCCTCTGCAATATGCCACGAAATCGAACTTGCGCAGCTGGTCGAAGTCTCTTATCCGCCCGTCGGTCAAGATGCCTGCCATGCCGTGGTTCTGCAGCCTCGAGAGCTTCGTGGCCCCCCCGATCGAGATGTCCGGATAGCCGTTGGCGGCGATCACGAGAACCTTCCGCCTCGGGCTCCCCTCGATCGTCCGGTAGAACAGGCTTCCGAAGTTGTGCTTCGGGTCATACAGGTCCTCCCGGTAGGGGAGGAAAGAAATCGTGAGCGCAGGGCCGAACAGCTCCCTGCCGGGCGTCGGTGTTACCAGATCCAGGATATGTGCCCGTTGCCGGAACGTGCGCCCCATCGCGTCGACCACCGAAGCGGCGGTCACCCTGGCGAGCAGGCTGTAAGGGTCGAATGCCGTCATGTCGAGTCTACCTCCGCGATGGTCTGGAGCCCGGCTCGTCGTTTCCCGGGCGCTATGGCGATGGCCGCGAGCCGGGCGGACCCGAGAACGCCTCTAGGGCGGCGCCGGTGACGGGCGAGCGCCGTCGATAGAGGCGCCTTCGGACGAAGCGCCTGGCGAGCCGGTGTGGCGCGGCGCAGCTCAGGAAGACTTCCGTAGAGGTCTTGTGCCCCTTCGGACTCGAGCGGCGCGAGGTAGTCCTCTCTGCGCTCTGGAGCTTCGGCCCCATACACCGGCTCACGGCCGTACGCCTCATCGCCCATCGGGTGCCCGGACGTCGCCGGGACAATGCGGGGGACCGATGAGCTCCCCGACGGGCGGCTCGATCGATCCTGCCGGCAGGCGAGGGCGCTCCCGGATCCGCGCGCGTTCCTGGTCGCTCAGCCATTGCATGCTCTGGATTGTACGAGCTCCAGCTGCCGGTGGCCCTTGTTTCAGGTCTTGTCCCGGAAGCAGTATCGGCTCGTCGGCATCGTGCGAAATCAGCCGAACGCGGGCCGCCCAGGTCGTCCCGCGGTCCGCTCTTCGCCGCACTGGAAACCCGCCGGGTCCTGTGGCGGGAGCGATTCTGGCCCCTGGTTTCGCAGACTGTTGACGGCCTTCGATCCGGGGTGCGCCTGCTGGCCCATTCGCCGGGGCCGACCGGAACAGCGGTCACGGCGGCTGAGCGTCGCCACCTCCTGGGCCCGCCACCGGCCGAAGTCCTCCGGGGTCAGGGTCGCCCCCACCCGGCCGTGCATCGGCGTCATCGGCTCGTTCGCGTCGGTCACGATGACCGCGCAGGCGTTGACTACCTTGCCAGGCCCCCGGTCCTTCCGGCGCTCCCAGGGTCCCGCGAAGCCAAAGGGTGGCTGTCCTACCGGCGGACGTAGTCAGGCTGCTTTCCTTCGTCGAACGGCACGCCGTCGGCCCGGGAGTCCGGCTGGACGTGCAGGCAGCCTTCGGACGGCGGGGGTGTGCTAATCTGAGCGTCCCGCGCGGGGCCGCGCCTGCGGAAGGCCTCCGGTCGCGCGGACCCGATCCGACCGAAGCGGTCGGATGCCTTGCGGAGGAGCGATGGGCAGGGTTCTTCGAAATTCCGTCTTGTTTGGGCTCGCTCTGCTCGCACTCGCCGGCTGCGAGCAGTCCTCCTTCACCCTGGAAGGGACGATATCCGCGGCGAGCGGAACGGCCGTGGACTCGGATACCAACGATCCGGCGGCGCCGGCGGTCTCCAACACGTTCATCGGCGAGGAGCAGCCCATCCCGAACCCGGCGCTGGTGGCCGGCTTCGTCACCGCCTCGCCGACGGGCAACCTGGCCAGAGGCGATCGCTTCGCCCTGCAGGCGGACCCGGCGGACGGCTTCCGCGCTGCGTTGACACAGGGCCAGTCGGTTGTGCTGGAGATCAGCGACTGGGACCTGGGCAACGATCTGGATCTCGCCCTCTACGAGCCGGGCGGTGTCGACCCCGTCGTCTGGTCCGTCGGGGTGGGCGATACCGAATCGGTGACCGTGCCGGCCGACGGTGAGTACGACATCGTCGTCTCGGCCTTTGCGGGGACCTCCAATTACGTGCTGAGCCTCAGCGAGGCGGGAGTGTCCGGGGCCGCCCCGTCCTACGGCCCGCACTCGGAGATGGTGCCCGGCGAACTGGTGGTGCGCTTCCGGGAGGGCGTTCTGCCGGCGGGCGCGTCGGCCACGCTGCACGGCCGTGCAGCCTCGGTGGGACTGGTCCCGAAGGCCGGCGCCGCCGGTCGGCCGATGCTCATGGGGCTCGGTGAGGGATCACAGCACCAGGCGGCCCTGGACGCCCTCGGAGTGGCCGAGCCGCCCCTGTACCGGGCGCGCGGGGCGCCCGGCGATGCGGCGCTGAAGCTCAGGCTCGATACCCTGTTCGCCATGAAGGCCCTCAGGCACCGTCCCGATGTCGCCTCTGCGGACCCCAACTTCATCCATCGACGGAGCGCGGCACCGGCCGACCCGCTCTACGGCCAGCAATGGCATTACCCCCTTATCAATCTCCCCCAGGCCTGGGATCTGACCACGGGGGATCAGGACGTGGTGGTGGCGGTGGTCGACACCGGGGTGTTCCTGGCCCACGAGGACCTGCAGGGCAGGCTCCTGCCCGGCTACGACTTCATCAGCAGTCCGTTCAACGCCCTGGACGGCAACGGCATCGATCCGGACCCGGACGATCCCGGCGACCGCTGCTGCGCCGGGTCGAGCTCCTGGCACGGCACCCATGTGGCGGGCACGGTGGCCGCCTCGACGAACAACGCCAGGGGTGTAGCGGGGGTGAGCTGGGAGACCCGCATCATGCCGCTGCGGGTGCTCGGCGCTTTCGGCGGCACCTCCTATGACATTCAGCAGGCGATCCGGTACGCGGCGGGGCTGGCGAACGACTCGGGGTCGGTGCCTGCCCGGCCCGCGGACATCATCAACCTCAGCCTCGGCTGCCAGGCCTGCTACTCCTCGAGCGACCAGGCTGCCTACAACGCGGCGCGCTCCGCGGGGGTGATCGTCATCGCCGCCGCCGGCAACGAGAGCACCAGCCAGCCGGGCTACCCCGCCTCCTATGCCGGAGTCGTCTCGGCGAGCGCGGTCAACCGTTTGAAGCAGAGGGCCCCGTACTCCAATTTCGGACCGACGGTCGATGTGTCCGCGCCGGGCGGCGACCAGCGCTCGGCGGTGGCTGATGGGGTCCTCAGCACCCTGGTCGAAGAGGCCGCCTCCGGCAGCCGCCGCTCCGCCTATGCCTTCTACCAGGGCACGTCGATGGCCGCCCCCCATGTGGCGGGGGTGGCCGCGCTGATGGAGGCCGTCTACCCTGCACTCAGCCCGGCGGTCTTCGATGCGGCCCTGTCCGGCGGGGCGATCGTCGAGGACCTGGGCGCGGCGGGCAGAGACGATGTCTATGGATACGGGCTGATCGATGCCCTGAAGGCGGTCCAGTATGCGCGGCAGCTCGCCAGCGCCGGGGCGGTGGGTGCCCTGGAGGCGACGCCGGAGTTCCTGGACTTCGGCATCTCGCTCACGGACATCGGCCTGGCCCTTACGGAAGCGGGCGCCGACACCGTCGCTTCGGTGAGCGTCGCCGAGGACGCGGACTGGCTGGCGGTGGTCCCGCCGGCGTCGGCCGACGGGCTCGGCACCTACAGGGTGCTGGTGGACCGCACGGGCCTGGCCGAAGGGCCCTACCTGGCCACCATCACCTTCACGGCCGACACGGGGAGCGCGTTGGCCGTGCAGGCACGGATGCGCGTGGGGTCCGCAGCCGGCGGCTCCGGGGACACGGGCCACATATACGTGCTTCTTCTGGACGAGGCGTTCACCAACGCGGGGCAGGTGGACCTGGACGCGGTGGGCGGGGAGTACACCTATGCGCTCGACGGGGTGGCGCCCGGCACCTATTTCCTTCTCGCGGGGACGGACTCCGACAACGATCTGGTGATATGTGACCCGGGCGAGACCTGCGGGGCCTACCCCACCCTGGGGGTATCCACGCCGATCGAGGTGTCCTCCGACCTCTCCGGTCTGGACTTCGTCACCACGCTCGCGTCACCCGTGGGGGGCGCGCTCGCGGAGCGGGACGGCGATCGGGGGATTCCCCGGCGCGGGCCCGAGGTCCCGACGCGGCAGCCGGCAGGACCCTGAGGGGGGTTCGGCCCTGCGGGGGCGGTCGCCTTACTCCAGGTCCAGGATATAGTCCCACTGCTCCTTGGTGACGGGCATGATTGAGAGCCGGTTGCCCTTGCGGATGAGCGCAAGACCCTCCAGGGCATCGGCGTTCTGCTTGAGCTCCCTGAGGCTGATCTTGCGGTTCAGGTGCCGCACGTACTGGACGTCGACCATATACCAGCGGGGGTTGTCCGGGTCGCTTTTGGGGTCGTAGTACGGGGTCTCAGGGTCGAAGGCGGTGCTGTCCGGGTAACCCTCGCGCACCACCTTCATGATGCCCACGATCCCGGGCTCATCGGTGTTCGAGTGGTAGAAGAAGACCAGGTCGCCCTTCTTCATCTCGTCCCGCATCATGTTGCGCGCCTGATAGTTGCGCACGCCGTCCCAGGGCTCGGTGCGGTCGGGTCGCTCTTTGAGGTGGTCGATACCGAACACGTCCGGCTCGGACTTCATCAGCCAGTAGCTCATGTTTCTCTTCAACGCTGTGGTGGCAGGCCGTGCGCTCGTTGCGAGCAGTGCGCCGCCCCGCGCGGGGCCGGCGAGCGGATCCCGGCGGGAGGCGGCACAGTCTAACGTCGATCGGCGGCGGCCGCGACCATATGAAGGAAGCTCTCCATCCGGCGCGGGTCGATCTGGCCGCGGGCCAGCGCATCCTTGAGTGCGCACTCGGGCTCCTTGTCGTGGGCGCAGTTCTTGAACCGGCAGCGTCCAAGGTAGGGCCTGAGCTCGCGGAAGCCCTGCTCGATGCGCTCTGCGTCGAGGTCGGGCAGGCGGAAGCTGCGCACGCCCGGGGAGTCGATGAGGCGGCCCCCCGACGGTAGGCTGTAGAGGGTGGCGGCCGACGTGGTGTGCCGGCCCAGGCCTGTGGCCCCGGACAGGCGCCCGACCTGGACATCGAGGTCGGGCAGCAGGGCATTGACCAGCGACGACTTGCCCACCCCGCTCTGGCCCACCAGGATGCTCGTCTCCTCCTGCAGGTGCTCGAGCAGGGGCCCCAGGCCCTGACGGCGCCTGGCGCTCAGGCCGACGACCGGGTAGCCCATGCGCTCGTAGAGCGCGAACCGCTCCAGGAGTCCGGCCCGCTGATCGCGCTCCAGGGCGTCGAGCTTGTTGACGGCGATCAGGGCCTTCACGCCCAGGGACTCGGCGGCGACCAGGTACTGGTCTATCAGGTACTCCGTGGGCGCAGGGGTGGGCGCGATAACGACGACGAGCTGGGTGACGTTGGCCGCGAGGGGCTTTTCACGGCCGCTGTAGTCGGGCCGGGAGAGGACGGCGCCGCGCTCCAGCAGGGCGGTGACCACTCCACCGGACGCCCCCGTGGACTGCCAGACGACCTCGTCGCCGCAGACCACCTGCCCCAGGTTCTGCCGGAACAGGCAGTGCACCAGCGCCCCGGCGTCGTCGGCGACTACCAGATGAGCACCGTGACGCGTGACCACCCGTCCCCGGCGCGGCTCGTCGGCAGTCGCGGTGGCCAGGGACTGCTCGACCCGCTCCGTCAGGCGCCGGCGTCGCTCCTCCTGGATCCGTGCGATGCGCTCCTGCTGCCGGCCCGACAGTCTGCGCTTGGCCACCGGCGGAGCGGGGGGTCAGAACTTGTAGTAGGCCTGGTTCAGATACGCGGTGACGTTTTCGATATCGGTCTCGAACCACTTCAGGCCGAGCATCTGATCGCACCGCTGAACCTGGTTGCGCAGCTGGCTCAGGTTCTGGACGCGGCGGTCCTCGCGCGTGTACACCTCGGTGCCGTGGCACCGGAAGCAGTGGGTTTCGAGCAGCGCCTTGCCGGCCGCGGGGTCCGCCTCTTCGGCCCCTGCGCCGTTCCACAGGCCGAGCATCATGGTCATCGCCAACGCCGTGCGGTTCATCGGGTTTCTCCCCAGGATCTGGACGATAGGTTCGCCACCCGAACCGGTGCCGGCGGATGGCTGTCGTGGAAAGCGGAGTAGAGCGGGTCGGGCGTGAGCGTGCTGGCATTCTCCCGGTAGAGCTTGATCAGCGCGCTCACCAGCCAGTCCGCCCGGGTCTGCCGGGCGGCGAAGTCATCGGCCTGGAACTCGTGCCGGCGCGACAGCCGGACGCCGACCGGCTGGAAGAACTGGAGGAAGACGGGCGAGACCGTCAGGAAGAGGAGCAGGGCCAGCGCGTCGGTCTGCCGCTGCACGCCGAGGCCCGTGTAGAACCAGTCCTGCCCGGACAGCCAGCCCAGAAGGGCGAAGCTCGCCAGGCTGAGGGCGGCCGCGGTCAGCAGCCGCTTGAGCAGGTGGCGGTACTTGAAGTGCCCGAGCTCGTGGGCCAGGACCGCCTCCACCTCGTCGGGCTCCAGGCTGTCGAGGAGGGTGTCGAAGAACACGATGCGCTTCTGCGCGCCGAGCCCCGTGAAGTAGGCGTTGCCGTGCGTGGAGCGCTGCGAGCCGTCCATGACGAAAATGCCGCCGCTGCGAAACCCGCAGCGCTCGAGCAGGGATTCGATGCGCCGGCGAAGCCCTTCGTCCGGGAGGGGCTTGAAGCGGTTGAACAGCGGCGCTATGAGGGTCGGGTAGCCCCAGGTGACGAGCAGCGTGAAGGCCATCCAGAGCGCCCAAGCGGCGATCCACCAGAGGTCGCCTGCCCCGCGCATGATCGCCAGGATGCCCCAGCCGAGGGGGATGCCTAGGCTCAGGAGCAGCACGCCCTGCAGCAGGACGTCCAAGGCGTAGCGCACGGGGGTGGTGCGGTTGAACCCGAACCGGGTCTCCAGACGAAAGGTCGCCCACAGGCCCAGGGGCAGGTCGAGCAGGCTCATGAGGAGGAACACCGACACCATCAGGGCGACGCCTTCCCAGACCGGCGGCAGGCCGGAGCGGGCCCAGAGGGCATCGACCAGCGCAAGCCCCCCGCCGAGGGTCCAGGCCAGGAGCAGGACGGCGTTGTAGAGCAGCGAGACCCGCGCGAGCGCCACCTTTGACAGCGTGTAGTCGGCGGCCTTGCGGTGGGCCTCCAGCGGGATCCGCACCGCGAAGGCCTCGGGCACGGCATCGCGGTGCCGGGCCACGTGGCGTCGCTGACGGACGAGCAGCCAGTTCTGCAGCAGCAGCCCGGCGCCCAGGGCGAGCAGAAACGCATAGGTGAACCCATTCATGGTGCGCACGATACAGGGCCGGGGACCTTCCTGCTAGAATGCGGCGGCGCCCCGCCTGTCATCAACCCGGAAATCCTCATGGCCAAAGATGCGGACAACCTGATCTGGATCGATCTCGAGATGACCGGGCTGGATACCCAGAGCGACGCGATCATCGAGATCGCCACGGTGGTCACCAATGCCCAGCTGGACATACTGGCGGAGGGACCCGTGATCGCCATCCACCAGCCGGAGGCCGCGCTCGAATCCATGGACGAGTGGAACACCCGCCAGCACCGCGACTCCGGTCTGGTCGAGCGCGTGCGGGCCAGCCTGTACACCGAGGCCAGAGCCGAAGCGGAGACCCTGGCGTTTCTCGACCAGCACGTGCCGGCCAACGCCTCGCCCATGTGCGGCAACAGCATCTGCCAGGACCGGCGGTTTCTCGCCCGCTGCATGCCGCGGCTCGAGGCCTACTTCCATTACCGGAATCTCGACGTCAGCAGCCTGAAGGAGCTGGCCCGCCGCTGGGCGCCTGAGATCCTGGAAGGATTCAGCAAAGAGGCCAGCCACCGGGCCCTGGACGACATCAAGGACTCCATCGTCGAGCTGCGCCACTACCGCGACCACTTCCTGCGCCTGCCGGGCTGAGCCCTGGCGGCGGCCGGCCCTGCCCACGCGCCTGCCGCGTCCCTCTGCTATACCTCTCCAAGCGCGCGGGAAAGCCGATCCGCGAGGTACACAGGCGGGAGGACAGGATCATGACCGACATCGAGAGCCTGCTCGGGGCCGAAGCGCAGGAGCTGCTGGGCCATGAGTGCCGGGGTATCCCCAGGACCATGCTGCACGTGCCGGGGCCTGATTTCATCGATCGCGTCTTCGCCCAGAGCGATCGCAAGCCCGCGGTCCTGCGAAATCTCCAGGCCATGTTCGGCCACGGCCGCCTCGCCGGGACCGGATACCTCTCCATCCTTCCCGTGGACCAGGGGGTCGAGCACTCGGCCGGGGCCTCGTTCGCCCCGAACCCGATCTACTTCGATCCCGAGAACATCATCCGCCTGGCCATGGAGGGCGGCTGCAACGCCGTGGCGTCCACCCTGGGGGTCCTGGGATCGGTCGGGCGCAGGTACACGCACAAGATCCCCTTCCTGGTGAAGCTCAACCACAACGAGCTGCTGACCTACCCGAGCATCCACGACCAGACCATGTTCGCGAGCGTCGAGCAGGCGTTCGACATGGGCGCGGCGGCGGTGGGGGCCACGATCTACTTCGGATCCGAGGAGTCCCGACGTCAGATCCAGGAGGTCAGCGAGGCCTTCCAGCAGGCCCACGAGCTGGGGATGGCCACGGTGCTATGGGCGTACCTGCGCAACTCGGCCTTCGTGCACGAGGGCACGGACTACCACAACGCCGCGGATCTGACCGGGCAGGCCAACCACCTTGCCGTCACCATCGAGGCGGACATCGTCAAGCAGAAGCAGGCGACCACCGACGGAGGATACACCGCCATCGGGTTCGGCAAGACCCACCCGCGGGTGTACCAGGAGCTCTCCGGAGAGCACCCGATCGACCGGGTCCGCTACCAGGTGGCCAACTGCTACATGGGCCGGATAGGGATGATCAACTCCGGCGGGCCTTCCGGAAAGGACGATCTGCACCAGGCCGTGCGCACCGCGGTGATCAACAAGCGCGCCGGCGGCACCGGCCTGATCTCCGGCCGCAAGGCGTTCCAGCGGCCCATGGAGGAGGGGGTCGGCCTCCTGAACGCCATCCAGGACGTCTATCTGTCCGAGGAGGTCGGCATCGCCTGAGCGGGCGGCATTGGTCGTAGTGCTCATGGGGGTCGCCGGGGCCGGAAAGACCACGGTCGGCCGCGCCCTTGCCGCGGTGCTGGGATGGCCGTTCATCGAGGGCGATGATTTCCATCCTGCCGCCAACGTGGAGAAGATGCTCCGGGGAGTGCCTCTGTCGGAGGCGGACCGCCGGCCCTGGCTGCTGAGACTCCGGGAGGAGATCCGGCGCTGCGTCGGCGCGGGCCACGACGCGGTGGTCGCCTGCTCCGCCCTGAAGGCCTCCCACAGGGACGTGCTGAAGGTCGAGGGGGCGCAGACGAGGTTCGTGCTTCTCGGGGCCCCGCAGAGGCTGATCCGAGGCCGTCTGACCCGGCGACCCGGGCATTTCATGCCCGCCGGGCTGCTCGACTCCCAGATCGAGGCGCTGGAGGTCCCCGCCGATGCCCTGGCCCTGGATGCCCGCCGGCCGGTCCCGGAGCTGGTCGCCTCGATCCGGGAGGCGCTCGGGCTGAACGGAGGGCAGGGCGGTTGAGGCCGGACACGCGGGTCCTGCTCGGGGGGCTGGCCTTCCCGGAGGCACCGCGCTGGCGCGACGGCCGGCTCTGGCTCTCCGACCAGCACGCAGGGGCGGTCATCCGGGTCACCCCGCAGGGGCGCAGCGAGCGGGTCGCGCTCCTGCACGACCGGCCCGGGGGATTGGGCTGGCTCGCGGACGGCACGCCTCTGGTCGTGGCCATGGGCACGCGGCGCCTCTACCGGCTTAAGGGAGGCGATGCCGTCCTTCATTCGGATCTGTCGGGGCTCGCCCCCCATCCCTGCAACGACATGCTGGTGGACGACAGGGGCAGGGCCTACGTGGGCCACTTCGGCTACGATCTCCATGGCGGGGCGCCACCGGCCCCCGCCGCCCTGATCCGGGTGGAGCCCGACGGACGGGCATCCGTCGAGGTGCCGGATCTGGTTTTCCCCAACGGCTGCGTGCTGACCCCCGACGGGGGCACCCTGATCCTTGCGGAGACCTTCGCCCACAGACTCACGGCCTTCCGGAGGGACAGGGACGGCGGACTGACGGGGAGACGGCTCTGGGCGCCGCTCGGTGAGGCCACCCCCGACGGGATCTGCCTGGACGCCGAGGGGGCGGTGTGGGTGGCGAGCCCCGGGACAGCCGAGGTCCTGCGGGTCCGCGAGGGCGGCGAAGTGGTCTCGATCGTCCATACCCGCGGCACGCCCTATGCATGCATGCTGGGGGGTCCGGGGCGCGACCTCCTCTACGTGATGACCTCGGAGACCGACGATCCCGCCGAGGCGGCGCGGACGCGCTCGGGACGGGTGGAGACGCTGCCGGTGGCGGTGCCCGGCGCCGGCCTGCCTTGAGCGCGGGCCCGGGACCGCAGACTTCAGCAGAGAATGCCCGGCCCTTGTCGATCGCAACGGAGCAGCGAATGAGCTCGAACGACCACAGACCCCTGGCGGGCCAGCGCGCCCTGGTCACGGGGGGGAACTCGGGGATCGGCGCGGCCACTGCGCGGGCACTGGCGATGGCGGGCGCGCGGGTCGTGATCAACTACATCTCCGACAGGCCGGCGACCGAGGCCCTTATCGACGAGATCCGGGCCGGTGGCGGCGAGGCGATGGGCGTTCGCGCGGACGTGGGGGACGAGGCGCAGGTTCGGGCGATGTTCCAGGAGGCGGTGCATGCCTGGGGCAGCCTCGACATACTGGTCGCCAACGCGGGGATTCAGCGCGACGCCCCCTTCCACGAGATGACCCTGGATCAGTGGGAGAAGGTCCTGCAGGTGAACCTGACCGGTCAGTTTCTCTGCGCCCGCGAGGCCGTGCGCGAGTTCATGCGCCGGGGCGTGGTGCCCGAGCTCTCCCGGGCGGCCGGAAAGGTCATCTGCATGTCGTCCGTCCACGACGTGGTGCCCTGGGCCGGACACGTGAACTACGCGGCATCCAAGGGCGGCGTGTTGATGTTCATGAAGAGCCTGGCCCAGGAGGTGGCCCACCTGCGCATCCGGGTCAACGGGATCTCGCCCGGCGCGATCCGTACCCCCATCAACCGCGGCGCCTGGGAGACGCGGGAGGCCGAGGCCGAGCTGCTGCGGCTGATTCCCTACGAGCGGGTGGGCGATCCCATGGACATCGGCCACGCCGCGGTCTGGCTCGCCTCCGACGCCTCGGACTACGTGACCGGGACGACGCTCTATGTGGACGGAGGCATGACCCTGTACCCGGGATTCCGTGAGGGCGGCTGAGGCGTGGAGGGGCGAGGTCCACTCCCCGGGGGGATCCGCATGGGTCGGGAGATCTGCGGTGAGCTCGACGCCGCCGAGCGCAGGGAGTGGTGGCTGGCCGACGGGCTGGGCGGCTATGCCTCGGGCACACTGGCCGGAAGCCTGACGCGACGCTATCACGGGCTGCTCATCGCCCCCCTGCGCCCGCCCCTCGGGCGCGACCTGATCGCGGCCAAGGCGGACGCGACTCTCGTCGACGGTGATCGGCACCGGCCTCTGTTCACCAACCGCTGGGCGGGCGGGGCGGTGGACCCGGCCGGATACGTGCAGATCGAGCGATTCGCGCTGCTGGGACGCATGCCCGTCTGGCGCTTCGCCCTGGGCGATCTGGCGCTCGAGCAGGCGATCTGGATGGATCACGGCGAGAGCTCCACGCGCGTCGGCTTTCGCCGGGTCCGGGGCGAGCGCCAGCGCCCGCCGCTGCTTCGCATCGCTGTCCTGGCGGGCCGCCGGGACCACCACGGCAGTCTGCGCCGGGACGGGCTCGCCGTCGAGGCGCGCCTCGAAGCCGGTGTGCTTCGGCTCTTCGACCGCGGGGATCCGCTGCTGAACGTCCACGTCCACGGCGGCGAGCTGCGGGCGGACGCCACCTGGGTGGAGGGCTTCGACCTCCCCCAGGAACGCGAGCGGGGGCTGGACGACCGCGAGGACTATCTGCGCATCGGCGTGGCCGAGATCCCCCTGGCCGGCGATGACTGGTGCGGCCTGACCCTGACCAGGGGCCAGGATGCCCCCGCGCCCCTGGCACAGAGCCGCCAGCGCTTTCTGACCCGCGAGCGGTCCCTGCTGGCCACGGCGGACGGCGCGCTGCGTACGCCCGAAGGCGACCCCCCGAAATGGATTCGCCAGCTCGCGCTGGCGGCCGACGGCTTCCTCGTCCGCCGCCCGGGACCGGCCGGGGCCGACGTGGACTCGGTGATCGCCGGCTACCCCTGGTTCGGCGACTGGGGGCGGGACACCATGATCGCGCTGCCCGGCCTGTGTCTGGCCACCGGGCGGCTGGATCTGGCCCGGCGCATCCTCGAGTCCTACGCGGGCTTCGTCGACCGCGGCATGCTGCCCAACAACTTCCCGGGCGCGGGGGACCTTCCGGCTTACAACACCGTGGACGCCGCGCTCTGGTACCTGGAGGCCTGGCGGGCGTACCTGGAGGCCGGCGGCAGCGAAGGGGCCGCGCGGCGCCATTTCGGGGTGCTCGAATCCATTGTGTCGCACTACCGCGACGGCACGCGCTTCGGCATCGGGGTGGACCCGGCGGACGGGCTGATCCGGGCCGGTGCGGAGGGCGTGCAGCTCACCTGGATGGACGCGAAGGTGGGGGACTGGGTGGTGACCCCCCGGCGGGGCAAGCCGGTGGAGGTCAATGCCCTCTGGTACAACGGGCTTTGCGCCCTGGGCTGGATCGCCCGGCGGCTCGGCCGCGACCCCGGGCCCTATGAGGCGCTGGCCGGGCGGGTGTGCGAGGGCTTTCGCCGCTTTCGCCGCGGTGCCGGGCTGGGCCTGTACGACTGCCTCGACGGGCCCGGGGGTCCGGACAGCAGCCTGCGGCCCAACCAGATCCTCGCCGTCAGTCTGGCGTTCAGCCCGCTGGACCCCCAGGCGCAAGCGGACGTGGTGGCCGAGTGCGGCCGCCACCTGCTCTGCACGCCGGGGCTGCGCTCCCTGGCGGAGGGGGAGTCCGGGTACCGCGGGCGCTATCAGGGCGACGTCCGGGCGCGGGACGGGGCCTATCATCAGGGCCCCGTCTGGGGGTGGCTGCTGGGCCACTACGTGATGGCCGAGTACCGGGTGCGCGGCGATCGCACTCTCGCGCTTGATCGGCTCGAACCGCTGAAGGATCAGCTCCGGGACGCCGGTCTGGGTACCCTGAGCGAGATATTCGACGGCGATCCGCCGCACCGTCCCCGCGGCGCGCCGGCCCAGGCCTGGTCGGTGGGCTGCGCACTGGAGGCCTGGTGGCGGCTGAGCCGGCCATACCCCGACGATCAAGACGCAGGAGGGCAGGATCGACCATGAGGCGGGACGACCTTAACGCGGAGCGCCGACGACTCGAGGCCCGGAAGACCGGGGCCGAGGACTGGCGGCTCTGGGGCCCCTACCTCGCCGAGCGGGCCTGGGGGACCGTGCGGGAGGACTACAGCGCCACGGGAGAGGCCTGGGAGTACTTCGACCACGACCAGGCTCGTTTCCGCGCCTATCGCTGGAACGAGGACGGGCTGGGGGGCATCTGCGACCGGGACCAACGGCTGTGCTTCGCCCTGGCGGTGTGGAACGGCCGGGACCCCATCCTCAAGGAGCGGGCCTTCGGCCTGACCGGAAACCAGGGGAACACGGGCGAGGACGTGAAGGAGTGCTACTTCTACGTGGACGCCACCCCCACCGGCAGCTGGCTGCGTTATCTCTACAGATATCCCCAGGCCGAGTACCCCTATGCCCGACTCGTGGAGGAGAACGGGCGGCGGGGTCGGGAGGACCCGCCCCTGAGCCTTCTCGGCACCGGGGTGCTCGACCACGGCCGCTACTGGGACCTGCGGGTGCAATACGCCAAGGCCTCGCCCACCGAGATCCATGTCCGCATCCGCGCCCGCAACCGGGGGCCCGAGGCGGCCACCGTGCATCTGCTGCCCACCCTGTGGCTCCGAAACACCTGGTCCTGGGAAGCGGGCGGACAGAGGCCGCGGATCCGCCGGATGGAGCCCCCCGGCGGGGCGGCCTGGGCGGTGGAGGCGGAGCACCCGGACCTGGGCCCGTATCATCTTTACGGGGCCCAGGACGCCCGCTGCCTGTTCACGGAGAACGAGACCAACGCCGAGCACCTCTGGGGGGTGCCCAACGCCAGCCCCTACGTCAAGGACGCCTTTCACCGCCGGGTGATCCACGGCGACGAGGCTGCGGTCAATCCGCGGGGCGAGGGCAGCAAGCTGGCCGCCTGGTCCGAGTGGACGGTGGAGCCGGGCCAGT
>JASFUT010000019.1:0-21619 GCA_050050175.1 Chromatiales bacterium | reverse complement strand
CGCTACCATACGCGCGTCCCCGTGCTGGCCGGCGGGGGCGAGGAGCTCTGCCAGTATTTCCTCGACCCCGCGGCGGTCCGACAGTGGGTGGCGGCCGGGAGGCGCTGAGGCCTTCCGGCTGTCTTCGTAGACGGGCCTGGGGTATCATGCGGGGTTTGCGGCGAGCGCAGTCGTCCCGCACCTGGCGGGGCCTTCCCGGGGCTCCGCGGACAACCGACAGCTCCGTATGGCGCGATCGGGGGCCGGCGGGCGCGCGTGCGCGTGGTATCCCGGCTGACGTATGGCAGACCTCCAGCATATCCGCAATTTCTCCATCATCGCCCACATCGACCACGGAAAGTCGACCATTGCCGACCGGTTCATCCAGGTCTGCGGAGGCCTCACGGACCGGGAGATGGCCGAGCAGGTGCTCGATTCCATGGATCTGGAGCGGGAGCGGGGCATCACGATAAAGGCCCAGAGCGTCACGCTCGGCTATGCGGCTCGCAACGGCGAGACCTATCAGCTCAATTTCATCGACACCCCCGGTCACGTGGACTTCTCCTACGAGGTGTCGCGCTCGCTCGCCGCCTGCGAGGGCGCGCTGCTGGTGGTCGATGCCGCCCAGGGTGTGGAGGCCCAGAGCGTGGCGAACTGCTACACCGCCATCGAGCAGGACCTCGAGGTGGTGCCGGTGCTCAACAAGATCGATCTGCCGTCCGCCGAGCCCGAGCGCGTGATCAACCAGATCGAGGAGATCATCGGCCTCGAAGCCCGGGACGCCTTGCGGGTCAGCGCGAAGACAGGGGAAGGTATCCTCGACCTGCTGGAGAGCCTGGTGGCGCGTATTCCGCCCCCGTCGGGCGATCCGGACGGCGCGCTCCAGGCGCTGATCATCGACTCCTGGTTCGACCCCTACCTGGGCGTGGTCTCCCTGATCCGGGTCGTGAACGGCACCATAAGGCCCAAGGATCGCATTCAGATCATGTCCACCGGGCGCGGCTATCAGGTGGACAAGGTGGGCGCGTTCACCCCGAAGCCCACCCCGAAGGACCAGCTGGGCACGGGAGAGGTCGGCTTTGTCATGGCCGGCGTAAAGGACATCGACGGCGCGCCCGTGGGCGACACCATCACGCACGCCGACCGCAAGGCCGCGGAGGCCCTGCCGGGCTTCCGGGAGATGCGCCCTCGGGTGTTCGCCGGGCTCTATCCGGTCTCGGCGGACGACTACGATGACCTCCGCGACGCTCTGCACAAGCTCCGGCTGAACGACGCCGCTCTGTTCTTCGAGCCCGAGGTGTCCCAGGCGCTCGGCTTCGGGTTCCGCTGCGGCTTCCTCGGGATGCTGCACATGGAGATCGTGCAGGAGCGGCTGGAGCGGGAGTACGCCGTGGATCTGATCACGACGGCGCCCACCGTCGTCTACGAGGTGCTCACCCGGGACGGCGAGACCGTTCAGATCGACAACCCTTCCGAGCTTCCGGACCCGAGCGGGATCGAGGAGGTCCGCGAGCCGGTCATCGAGGCCAACATCCTCGTGCCCCAGGACTACCTGGGCAACGTGATCACCCTGTGCATCGAAAAGCGCGGCACGCAGAAGAACATGCAGTACCTGGGCGGCCAGGTCCAGCTCACCTACGAGCTCCCACTCAGCGAGGTGGTCCTGGATTTCTTCGATCGCCTCAAGTCCGTGAGCCGGGGGTTCGCGTCGTTCGAGTACGAGTTCAAGCGTTTCGAGGCCGCCCCGCTCGTCAAGCTCGACATCCTGATCAACGGCGAGCGCGTGGATGCCCTGTCGACCATCGCCCACCGCGATATGGCGCAGTCCCGGGGCCGCGACCTCACCGAGCGGATGAAGGAGCTGATTCCCCGCCAGATGTTCGAGGTCGCCATACAGGCGTCCATCGGCAGCAAGGTCATCGCGCGCTCCACCGTGAAGGCCCTGAGGAAGAACGTGCTGGCCAAGTGCTACGGCGGCGATGTCACCCGAAAGCGCAAGCTGCTGGAAAAGCAGAAGGCAGGCAAGAGACGCATGAAGCAGGTGGGCAAGGTGGAGATCCCCCAGGACGCCTTCCTTGCCGTCCTGAAGGTGGGCAAGGATAATTGACGCTCAAGTCCACCGGCACTCATGCCGTGGCGGCCCAACGGATACGCAGACGACGATGAATCTGGATTTTCCAACCATTCTGGTCCTGGCGACCTTCATCACCGGCGGGATATGGCTGGTCGACGCCCTTGTGTTCGCCCCGAAGCGCCGCCAGCTGGCGACCGAGGCCGGGGCCGAGGGGGAGGGCGGCACGCCCTCGTCGGAGGTCAAAGAGCCGGTGTTGGTCGAGTACGCACGCTCGTTCTTCCCCGTCATACTCGTGGTGCTCCTCCTGCGCTCCTTCGTCGTCGAGCCCTTCCGGATCCCCTCGGGCTCGATGATGCCCACGCTGCTGGTGGGCGACTTCATACTCGTGAACAAGTTCGCCTACGGCCTTCGCCTGCCGGTGCTCAACACTGAGTTCCTGGAGCTCGGAAGCCCCCATCGCGGCGACGTGGTGGTGTTCCGCTACCCCCAGGACGAGAGCATCGACTACATCAAACGCGTCGTCGGCATTCCGGGCGACCGGATCGACTACGAGAGCAAGACCCTGTTCGTCAACGGGGAGCCCGCACCCCAGACGCCGGTCGGGATCTACTTCGGCAGCGGCGCCGGGGCGCGCGAAACGGGTTCTCTCGAGGGCCGCGAGCGGCTCGGCGGAGAGACCCACGAGGTACTGATCAAGCCCCAGGTGCCGGACTTCGCCCCCGGTTGCCGTGTTCTGGCCGACGGGCCGGTCACGGTGCCCGAAGGGCACTATTTCGTCATGGGGGACAACCGGGACAACAGCAACGACAGCCGCTGCTGGGGGATGGTGCCCGAAAGCAACCTCGTCGGAAAGGCCTTCGCCATCTGGATGAGCTATGACGGCGACCGAAACGGCTTTCCGCCGATCGCCTGGGAGCGTATCGGCGACCGAATACACTGATCCTGGAACAAGAACAGGGGTGGGGACATGAGAACGACTTTGCCAAGAAAGCAGGGGGGAATGACGGGTCTGGGGTGGCTGACCATCATCGCGCTGGTCATCTTCTTCGCGTTGATGATCGTCAAGATCGTTCCGATATACATCGAGAACTACTCGGTCAAGACGGTCCTCCACTCGCTCGAGGAGGAGCCGCTCATCACCCAGAAGTCTGTGCGCGAGGTCCGGAAGATCGTCGAGCGCAGGCTCCAGATCAACAGCGTCTACGACCTTGACAATAAGGTGCACATCGAGAAGAGCTCTGGCGTGCTCACCGTCGACATCACCTACGAGGTGCGCAAGCCGATGTTCGGCAACATCGACATCATCGTCTCCTTCAGCGACAAAGTGGAGCTGGTCGCACTTTGAAGCAACCCCCGGAGCGCCTGTTTCAGACCATCGACTATCAGTTCGCCGACCGCCGCCTGGCGGAGCGTGCGCTTCGTCACCGAAGCGCGGGGCCCGATCACAACGAACGACTCGAATTCCTGGGCGACGCCCTGCTCGGGGTCGTGGTCGCCGAGGCCCTGTATCGCGCCTTTCCCCAGGCCGACGAAGGGCAGCTGAGCCGGCTCAGGGCGGTGCTGGTGAAGAAGGAGGCCCTGGCGGAGGTGGCCCGGGAGCTCGCGCTCGGCGATTTTCTGGACCTGGGCGCCGGCGAGGTGCGCACCGGCGGGCAGTCGCGAAGCTCCACCCTGGCCGACGCCCTGGAGGCGGTGCTGGGGGCCGTCTACCTCGACGGGGGATTCGATGCAGCCGCGCGGGTGATCCTGGGACTCCTGCGCGGCCGGATCGACACCCTGGACCCCGAGCTTCAGGGCAAGGACCCGAAGACCCGCCTGCAGGAGTACCTGCAGGCGCGGCGATTGTCTCTTCCCGTGTACGAAGTACTGGACACGCGAGGCGAGCAGCATCGCCAGACCTTCCGGGTGCGCTGCATCCTGCCGGAGTCGGACCTCCGCGTCGAAGCCGCGGGCAGCAGCCGCCGCAAGGCCGAGCAGGCGGCGGCCTCCGAGGCCCTGAGGGCCCTGAACGAGATCGCCGGGGATGGCTGACCGGTGCGGATACGCGGCCATCGTCGGGCGCCCGAACGTCGGCAAATCAACGCTGCTCAACCGCGTGATCGGTCAGAAGCTCGCGATTACCTCGCACAAGCCCCAGACCACCCGCCACACGATTCTGGGCGTCAGGACCCTCCCGGGCGGGCAGATCCTCTACGTGGATACGCCCGGCATCCATCGCCGCGGCGGCAACGCCATGAACCGCTATCTCAACCGGGCGGCCCGCTCCGTGCTGCGCGACGTGGACGTCATCCTGTTCGTCTGCGAGGCGCTGCGTTGGACCAGGGAGGACCAGGCTGTACTCGAGGAGCTTCGGGCCAAGTCGGCGGCGGTCATCGTAGCGGTCAACAAGGTCGATCGCGTGAAGGACAAGACCGCCCTGCTGCCCTTTCTGGACGATCTCGGACGGAGGCTGGAGAACCGGGCGATCGTTCCCGTCTCGGCACGGACCGGGGTCAATCTGGAGCGGCTCGAGCGGGCGGTCGTGGAGCTCCTCCCGACGGGACCGAATCTGTTTCCCGCCGATCAGCTGACCGACCGCAGCGAGCGCTTCCTGGCCGCCGAGCTGCTCCGCGAGCAGCTCACACGGCGGTTCTCCGCGGAGCTGCCCTATGCGTTGACCGTGGAGCTCGAGCGTTTCGAGGAAGAGGGGAGACTGTATCGGATCGGCGCCATGGTCTGGGTCGAGCGCGAGAGCCAGAGGAAGATCCTGCTGTCCCACAAGGGGCTCGCCCTGAAGGAGGCCGCGCGGGAGGCCCGGCTGCAGATGGAGCGACTTTTCGGCCGCAGGGTGTTTCTCGAGGTCTGGATCAAGGTCAAGAAGAGCTGGTCGAGCGACGAGCAGGCGCTGGCGAGGCTGGGGTACGTAGACTGAGGGCGGCGATGGACAGGCTTCCCCCTCTGCAGCCGGCCTATGTTCTCCACCGTAGGGCCTACTCGAACACCAGCCTGCTTCTGGAGCTCTTCACCCTGCAGGGAGGGCGTCTCCCGGCTATCGCGAAAGGCGCGCGGGCGGGCGGCCGCTCGGGTCCCGGCCTGCTCCAACCCTTCGCGCCGATGCTGGCGGCCTGGAGCGGGCGCGGCGAGGTCAAGACCCTCCGGCAGTTCGATCAGGTCGGCCGCCCCATCCGGCTGCAGGGCCGGGCGCTCTATTGCGGCTTCTACGTCAACGAGCTCGTCATGCGCCTGCTGGGCCGCCACGACCCGTGCGCCGGCCTGTTCGAGTCCTATGGCCGGACCCTCCTGGGGCTGGCGGCCGGGGGTGACCCCGAGCCCGCGCTGCGCCGCTTCGAGCTCCGGCTGCTCGAAGAGCTGGGCTACGGCCTGCAGCTCATGGCGGACGCCGAGAACGGCCGTCCCCTGGATCCGGCCCGGCGTTATCGCTACGAGATCGAGCGGGGACCGGTCGAGGTCGGGTCCGCGGTCGACGGCGCCTACGCCGGCGAGACCCTCCTGGGCCTGGCCTCGGGTGCGCACTTGCGCGAGAACGCTGCCCGGGAGTCACGTCGGCTGATGCGCAGCGTTCTCGCCCACTACCTGGATGGGCGTCCGATCAAGAGCCGGGAGCTGTTCGAGAGCCGCTGACGCCGCGGTGCGCGGGCGGGACGCGATCACGACCAAGCAGACTGAGAGGGATGGGGATGACGGACCGAAGCCGGATTTTCCTCGGCGTGAACATCGATCATATCGCGACCCTGCGCCAGGCGCGGGGCACCCTGTATCCGGAGCCCGTGCAGGCAGCCCTGATCGCCGAGCAGTCCGGCGCGGACGCCATCACCCTGCACCTGCGCGAGGACCGTCGCCACATCCAGGACCGGGACGTGGCAACCCTGCGGGACATGCTCCAGACCCGCATGAACCTGGAGATGGCTGCAACCGCAGAGATGCGGGCCATTGCACTGCGCCTGCGTCCGCAGGACTGCTGCATCGTGCCGGAGCGTCGCGAGGAGCTGACCACCGAGGGCGGGCTGGACGCGGCAGCAGGGCTGCCGATGCTCAAAGAGCTGTGCCCGGCTCTTGCGGCAGCCGGCGTGCGCGTCTCTCTCTTCGTCGATGCCGACCCGCGTCAGCTCGATGCCGCGGCGGAGGCGGGCGCTCCGGTCGTCGAGCTGCACACCGGCCATTACGCCAATGCCGCGACCGGCGACGCCCGGAGGGCGGAGCTGGATAGACTTAGAGGCGCCGTCGCCCACGGTGTCGGACTCGGTCTGCAGGTCAACGCGGGCCACGGGCTGGACTATCACAACGTGGTGGCGATCGCCGCGATCGAGGGGATTACTGAGCTCAATATCGGCCACGCGATCGTCGCCCGTGCGGTTTTCACCGGCCTGGAGGAATCGGTGCGGGAGATGAAGCGGCGCATGGAGGAGGGTGCGGCCCTGCGCCCCTGAGGCCCGGCGTCCTCAGGAGTCCGCCGCCTGACGGGCGCGCTCCCGGAGCAGCCCCTGCAGCGCCTGGGCATCGGATTCCGCCCGGTCGAGCCAGCCGAGGGCCTCGTCGTACGCCCGTCGGTCGACGCAGTCCCAGAGGGCGCGGACCGTGGCATGGAGCTGGGGCACCCCGCAGACCGCGGTGGAGCCCTGAAGCCGGTGGACCTGGTCGTGAAGCGCGTCCCAGTGACGCTGTCTCAGGTACTGCCCGATCTGCTGGAGCTGATCGGGCAGCCCTTCCACCAGCATCTCGAACATATCTTCGGCGAGCTCCGCATTTCCGCCCGTGACGCGCAGCGCGGTGGCGGAGCTCCAGAGCTCCGAGCCGTCGTCCGGTGACAGCGTCAGGGTCTGCCGGCCCTGGGCAGCGTCTTCCTCCACATCCAGGGACTCCGGTCCGAGCAGCCGGGTGATCACGCTCCACAGTCGGGTCTCGGAGACCGGCTTGACGAGATAGTCGTCCATGCCCGCGGCGAAGATCTCTTCCTGCTTTCTCGGGGCCACGTCCGCGGTCAGCGCGACGATGGGCAGCCGCTCCGCCGCCTGATCGCCCCTCGCCCTGATGGCCTGCGCCGCCGCCAGCCCGTCCATCTCGGGCATGTGTATGTCCAGCAGGACCAGGTCGAAGCGCACGGTGTCCAGGAGCTCGAGCACCTCGCGTCCGTTGGTGGCCCGGGAGACGTGGGCGCCGCTGCCGGCGAGAAGCGTGGCGATGAGCTTCAGGTTCACCGGGTTGTCGTCGGCCACCAGGAAGTGATGGTGGGGCAGGGCGGGCGGACCCGCGGTCTGTATGCGCCTCTTCCGCCGAGGCCTGACCTTCGACGCCGTCAGCAGATCCCCCAGGGCGTCGAGAAGGGACGCATCGCTGGCGGGCTTGGGGATACAGCGGTCCGCCCCGATCCGCACGACCCGGTCCAGCTCGGCCCGATCCGAGGTTCCCACCATCACGAGCGTGGGCCGCTTGCTCTTCTGACGAAGGGCCGCCAGTGCCTGGTTGAGACGGCCCGATCGGCAGTCCTTTGCCGAGAAGCCCAGCACCACCGGGGCGTCGGGAGCCGACCGGTCCGCCAGAAGCTCGTCCAGATCCGAGAAGTGCGCCACGTCGAGTCCGGCATGCTCGAGCCGTCCGCGAATCGAGGCTGCGGAGACCCGGTGGCCATCGTACAGGGCGACGCGTGCCCCGGCGCGGGCCCGGGGATGAGCACCGGGAAGGGCGTCTGGGCCCGGCTTGCCCATCGGCAGACTGAAGCGGAAGACCGACCCTTCCCCCTCCCGACTCTCGACCTCGATTTCCCCCCCCATGGACTGGACCAGCTTACGGCAGATGCTCAGGCCCAGCCCGCTTCCCCCGTAGAGACGACTGGTGGTCGTGCTGGCCTGGTTGAAGGGCACGAACAGCTCCGAGAGCAGCTTCTCCGCGATGCCTATGCCCGTGTCGCTCACCGTGATCTCCAGGCGGCACGCCTGCTCGCCCTCGTCGGCGAGGATCGCCCGCACCACCACCTCACCGTCGCGCGTGAACTTGATGGCGTTGTTGACGAGGTTGGTCAGGACCTGACGCAGGCGCGTCGGATCTCCCTCCAGGAAGTCCGGGACGTCGTTGTAGATCATAAGGACCAGCTCCAGGTCCTTGGCATGGGCCCCGGGCGCCAGGAACACCACGGCTTCGTCGAGGCACTCACGGACGTCGAACACCTGGCGGTCGATGCTGAGCTTCCCCGACTCCAGCTTCGAGAAGTCCAGGATGTCGTTGATGATGTCGAGCAGGTCCGCCGAGGATCGCGAAATGGTCTCGACATAGTCGCGCTGCTCCGGGCTGAGGCTGGTCTTGGCGAGCAGGTTGGTGAAGCCGGTGATCCCGTTGAGCGGAGTCCGGATCTCGTGGCTCATGCTGGCGAGGAATTCCGACTTCACGCGGCTGGCCTCGACGGCGCGCCTGCGCGCCAGGTCGATCTCGACGTTGCGGATCTCGAGCGCCTCCATCGTCTGGCGCAGATCCGATGTGGTCTGATCTATCTCGGCCTGCATCTCCGCCCGGCTCTCACCCAGGCCGTCGGCCAGGGCGTTGAAGTCCCGTACCACCTCGTCGAGCCCCCGCGGCGCGGGCCCGGCGGTGCGCGCGGACCAGTCTCCGAGCCGCAGCCGGCGGAGCGCGGAGGTCAGATCGTCCAGGGGCCGTCCCAGCCGCCTTGTCAGCCACAGCACGACCGCCAGTGCGAGACAGAGGCCGACGGGCAGCAGCCAGGGATGCCGGGCCGCCCATACGGCGGCGAGCCCGACCACCGCTGCGGGCAGCACTCCGAGCAGGAGGAGGCTGCGTCGAATGTAAGAGGAATTCCGATTCATCCAGTGCTCGGCCCTCCGACAGGCAGCCACGGCGGCGGATCTTTGCCCGCGGCCCGCCTGCAGTATATCGTTATCCTCCCATGCCGGGGCCGAGCCCGGCACGAGCGATACTTCATCGCCGGGGGGCCTGCAGCCAGGTAGCGAGGATGAATTCCACCATGCGGGACGAATATCCGACAATCGAGGCGTTCGTGGGCAACACGCCCCTGGTCAGGCTCCAGCGCCTGCCCGGGGACGCCGGCAACCTCATCCTCGCCAAGCTCGAAGGCAACAACCCCGCGGGCTCGGTGAAGGACCGCCCCGCCCTGAGCATGATCCATCACGCCGAGGAGCGCGGCGAGATCCGCCCCGGAGACACCCTGATCGAGGCGACCAGCGGCAACACCGGAATTGCCCTCGCGATGGCCGCTGCGATCAAGGGCTATCGCATGATCCTGATCATGCCCGAGCATATGAGCGTGGAGCGGCGCGCCGTCATGCGCGCTTTCGGCGCCGAGATCGTGCTTACCCCGCGGGAAGGCAGCATGGAGGCCGCCATAGATCTCGCCCGCCGGATGGAGGCCCAAGGGCGCGGTCGAGTCCTGGATCAGTTCTCCAATCCGGACAATCCCCGGGCGCACGCCGAAGGAACCGGTCCGGAGATATGGCGCGACACCCGTGGCCGCATCACCCATTTCGTCAGCTCCATGGGGACCACCGGCACCATCATGGGCACCTCCCGTTTCCTCAAGGAGCGGAATCCGGCGATAGAGATCGTCGGCGTTCAGCCAACCGAAGGGTCGAGCATTCCCGGAATACGCCGCTGGCCAGAGGCCTACCTGCCGAAGATCTACGACCCGTTGGCGGTGGACAGGATCATCGACGTGAGCCAGGCCGAGGCGGAGGACACGACCCGGGCGCTGGCGTGCAGGGAGGGCATATTCGCCGGGATCTCATCGGGGGGGGCCGTCGCGGCCGCCCTGCGCCTTTCCGAGACCGTGCGCGATGCGGTCATCGTAGTCATCGTGTGCGACCGTGGCGACCGCTATCTCTCCACCGGTGTCTTCCCGCCCGAGTAGGCCGGGACGGTATGCCCGCGGCCCCCTAGCGGCTGGCGCGCTGCTGTCCCTGTCCACACCCGGGCAGGGCGTCGACCACATGGCCATCGCGCTCGGCTCTCTGGAGGCGGGCCCCGTGTCGGGCCGGGACCTGCGCCTCGAGCTGGACTGGGGCGGGGGGGAGGAGGCGGGGTTCCGGCTTGAGGCGGACACGCTGTCCCTCGCTGCCGGTCAGGCACGGTTAACGGGCGTGCGTGTGCGCTGCGAGGAGGGCAGCGTCGGTAACGACCATCTGGCCTGCGCCCGTGGGTTCGTCGACTACGCGCTGGGAGACCAGCGGACCGCGGCGGCGCCGATCCGGTTCGTCTGGAAGGGCGGGGCGGACCCGGAGCTTGATGTGACGACAAGCGCCCTCGGCCTGGCGGGCGGCCGCATTGGCCTGGAGGCCCGGCTGCAAGGCGGGCGCTGGCAGTTCCGCCTGCAGGCGTCCGCCGTCGACGCCGCCCGCCTGAACGAGCTGGTCGGGGGGCCGGCCGGCGTACCCGAGGGACTCACGCTCAAAGGGACGATCGCCCTCGACCTGCGCGCCCGGGGGATCGGCCCGGCCCTCGACCAGGGCGAATGGACGCTCGAGTACCGGCGCCTCGGCTTCGCGGATGCGGACCAGGCCTATCTGGGTGAGGGCCTTGCCGGCATCTTCGCCGGAGCGCTCGACGCTGATTCCACCGGCTGGCGGGGGCATTGGTCCCATCAGCTGACTGCCGGTGAGTTGCTAACCCCGGCGCTCTACCTGAGCGCGGCTGAGGCCCCGCTCGAGACCGAAGCGGATGTCGCAATCGACGCCGGCCTCCAGTCCCTCGCGGTGACAGCCGGACGTCTGTCCCAGGGCGATCTGATCCGGGCGGACTACGCGCTGGACGCGGATCTCGGCGCCGAGCCCGGCATCGCCCGGCTCGGTATCCAGGTCAGTCCCACCGCTGCGGGCCCGCTTTATCGCGGGTTCCTTCAGCCCGCTCTGGGCGGGGACCTGGCCGCCGATCTGGACCTCGGCGGTCGGCTGAGCCTGGACCTCGACTATCGCCGCGACGGGCCCCGGCAATTCCGAGCGGGACTCGAGGGACTCACGCTGTCGCTCGCCGGGGAGTCGGCCTCGGGCGGGCCCGCGTTCGGGATCGACGGCATCACAGGAGAAGTGCGCTGGTCCGACGGCGGCCAGCCGGAGATATCGCGCCTCGGCTGGAGACGGGGCTATCTGTTCGGGACACTCGACATCGGCGCCTCCACCCTCGCCCTGAAGGCACAGGGACAGCAGGTCGAGCTCGCCCAGCCCGCCTCGATTCCCCTCCTCGACGGCGAGCTCCGGATCGACCGGTTCGCCTACGGATTCGAGGATTTGGACAGCCCGCGGCTGGCGTTCGACGGCCTGCTCACTCCCGTATCCTTGGGACGGTTCGCCCGGGCGGTCCACTGGCCGGAGCTGTCGGGGAAGATCTCGGGCATGATCCCGGGCGTCTCCCTCGACGGGGGTACCCTCGCGGTGGACGGCGTGATCCTGGTCAGTGCGTTCGACGGTCGCCTGTTGATCCGGGATCTGCGGCTCACCGACCCGTTCGGTGCCTGGCCCGTGCTGACGGCCAACCTGGAGCTGCACGCCCTGGACCTCGAGCAGCTCACCGGAACCTTCGCCTTCGGTAGGATTACCGGCAGGCTCGAGGGCCGTGTGAGCGGCCTTCGCCTCGAGAACTGGAGACCCGTCGCCTTCGACGCCCGGCTGCAGACGCCGCCGGACGACGACTCCCGGCACCGGATCAGCCAGCGGGCCATCGAGAACATCTCCAAGCTGGGGGGCAGCGGCGCGGCGGGTGTGGTCTCCCGCGGTTTCCTGAGCGTCTTCGAAGACTTCGGGTACAAGCGCCTCGGGATCGGCTGTCGGCTGAGCCGGGGCGTGTGCGAGATGGACGGAGTGGCTCCGGCCGACAACGGTTACTATCTTGTGCAGGGCGCGGGCGTTCCCAGGGTCGATGTGAAAGGGTTCAACCGCCGAATCGACTGGAACCGGCTGGTCAACGAGCTGGCCGGTATACAGGACCGCGGGGCGCCCACCATCGAATAGATAACGGAGGTTTGCCATGGGCTGGAAAAGACTGGCGGTCGCGGGTGCGTTGATGGTTCTTGCGAGCGCCTGCGTGACGATCAACATCTACTTCCCCGAAGCCAAGGCGGAGGAGGCGATCAAGGCCATCGTCGAGGACGTTCTCGGCACGGAAGAGGTGCCCGCCGAGAAGAAGAACGGCTCGCGGGAGGACCCGGCCGGGAGAAGGCTTGCATTGAACCTGCTGGACTGGCTCGTGCCTCCGGCGCAGGCGGCCGAGCCCGATTTCACGGTCGAATCGCCGGAGATCCGACGGATCCAGGCGCAGATGAAGAGCCGGCAGAGCGACCTCAAGCCCTTCTACGACAGCGGGGCCATCGGCTTCACCCGGGACGGACTCGTGGAGATCCGCGATTCCGGCGCCGTCAGCCTGAAGGAGCGCAACCGGCTGCAGCAGCTGGTCAACCAGGAGAACAGCGATCGCTCCGCGCTCTACAAGGCCATCGCCAAGGCCAACGGTCACCCCGAGTGGGAGAGCAACATCCAGGGCGTGTTCGGCGAGCAGTGGATCAAGGAGGCCCCGCAGGGCTGGTGGTATCGCGACGCCTCCGGCACTTGGAAGCAGAAATAGCCTTCCATGACCGGGAATCTCCTCGCCTTTGCCCTGGAGACCGTCCCCGACGTCGAGGCCGGCCGGCGCCTGTACGGGCTCGAGGGCCTCGGCGAGGAGGAGATCTTCCGCGTGATGGCGCACAAGCGCCGCGAGCGCACAGGCGGCTCCGACGTGCCGCCGCCTCATCAGCGCCGGATACTGGACATCTCGGTGGTCGCCCGGGGGAGCAGAGGCCTCGAGGTGACCAGCCTGGGCGGCGGCGAGGGATCCGAGGCGGATATCCTCCGGGCGTTCTTCGACCGCGCCGGGCGCGGGGAGCCGACCCTGGTGTCCTGGGACGGTCTCGGCGGCGCGCTCCCGGTTCTCAGATACCGCGCCCTGGCGCACGGGGTCCGGGCGCCCCATGCCTGGAGCGGCGAGCACGTCGACCTGTTGGACGTGCTGGTCGGCGGGCGACGCGAAGCCCGGGCCCCGCTCGAGGAGATCGCTCTGATGATCGGCCTGCCCCGCCGGGCGGCCCGCGATCCGGAGCGGACCTGGGCGCAGTTCATCCAAGGCGACCGGGGCGCCCTGCGCGCGCAATGCGAGATCCGAGCCATAGAGGTCTACCTGGTCTACCTGCGCCTCGAGCTGACTCGGGGCCGCCTGTCGGCGGATGGCTACACCGCGCGATGCGCCGAGCTGTCGCGCTGGCTCAGGGAGGCCCGGCAAGCGCACCTTGCAGGCTTTGCCGATGCCTGGCGGGACGCCTGAGGGTGGGTCGCCGGCGCAGAAGGCCCCTGCCGGAGCCGGCCGAGGCCGCCGTCGAATCCCTCAGTCACGACGGCCGCGGGGTGATCCATCTGGACGGCAAGACGGTGTTCGTCCACGGCGCGCTGCCCGGGGAGCATGTCCGTTTCGCGTATACGCGGGTGCAGCGCCGTTACGACGAAGGCGTCGTCGAGGAGGTCCTGGAGGCCTCGACGGACCGGGTCCCGCCCCGATGCCCCCACTTCGGGGTGTGCGGAGGATGCAGCCTCCAGCACTTGGCCCCCGACGCCCAGGTGGCTGCCAAGCAACGGGCTCTCCTGGATGCGCTCGCGCACATCGGCGGGGTGGAGCCCGCGGACGTGCTGCCCCCGCTGGTGGGCGACTCGCGGTGGGGCTACCGCAGGAAGGCGCGGCTCGGCGTGAAATACGTTCCGGCGAAGGGCAGGGCTTTGGTCGGATTCCGGGAGCGCGGCTCCTCCTTCGTTACGGATCTGACCCGCTGCGAGGTCCTGCATCCGAGGGTCGGACTGATCATCGAGGATCTGGGCGCACTGGTCGACGGGCTCTCCATCCGGGATCGGGTTCCCCAGATCGAGGTCTCCATGGGAGACGAGTCCTGTGTCCTGGTGCTCCGCGTACTGACGGAGCCGAGCGGACCGGACCTGGAGGCGATGAGCGCCTTCGCGACGCGGCACGGCGTGCATGTCTGCCTGCAGGGCGGCGGTCCGGAGAGCCTCCGTTTCCTGAAGGGGCAGGGCGTGGATCTGACCTACCGGCTACCGGCCCATCAGTTGACGATCGGCTTCGAGCCGCTGGATTTCACCCAGGTGAACCTCGAGGTCAACCGCCGGATGGTGGACCGCGCGCTCGATCTGCTTGCGCCCGAGCCCGACGAGCGCGTACTGGACCTGTTCTGCGGACTCGGCAACTTTACGCTGCCGCTGGCCCGGCGAGCCGGCGAGGTCGTCGGCGTGGAGGGCGATGCCGGGCTGGTGGAGCGCGCCCGCGCGAACGCCCGGCGAAACGCCCTGAGCAACGTGGAATTCCTGGTCGCCGACCTCTACGGCGCACTAGAGCACGTGCCCTGGCTTGAGCGGACCTTCGACAAGATCCTGCTCGACCCGCCCCGCAGTGGCGCCGCCGAGATCCTGCCGCGGCTCAGGGGGCGGCAGCCGCGCCGGCTCGTCTACGTCTCCTGCCATCCCGGGACCCTGGCGCGAGACGCGGCCATACTGGTCTCGGGGCTGGGGTTCCGACTGGTGTCGGCGGGCGTCATGGACATGTTTCCGCACACCGGCCACGTCGAGTCTATCGCCCTGTTCGAGCGGGGCTGAGCATACACACCGTGCGGAGCCGAGCGGCATGGGCACTGAGATCGAGCGCAAGTTCCTGGTCACGAGCGACGCCTGGCGCCGCGCGGTGAGCTCGGAGACGCACTACGTCCAGGGCTACCTGAGCACCAGCGAGCGCGCGTCCGTGCGGGTGCGTGTCGGCGCGGGGCAGGCCTTCCTCAACATCAAGAGCGGCCGCAGCAGCATCCGCCGTCTGGAGTACGAGTATCCCATCCCCTTCGCCGACGCCCTGGAGATCATGGACGAGGTCATCGAGCTGCCGGTCATCGACAAGACCCGATACGAGGTGCGGCACGGCGGACACCTCTGGGAGGTGGACGTCTTCGCGGGCGCCAACGCCGGACTGGTGGTCGCGGAGGTGGAGCTCGCGCACGAGGATGAGCCGTTCGAGCGCCCGCAGTGGGTGGGGGAGGAGGTCTCGGAGGACCCGCGCTACCTCAACATCAACCTGGTTCACCGCCCTTTCAGCGAGTGGTCGTGAGGGCGGGGAAGCGCATCCCGGGCGGCGCCCCTTGACCGAGCGCATCGAGATCGACCTGCAGGCGCAGGCGCTGCGCCTGATGGAGGACGGGCGCGTCGTCAGGACCTATCCGGTTTCCACCGCCGCGCGCGGAGCGGGCGAGCGGGAGGGAAGCGGCTGTACGCCGCGCGGACTGCACCGCGTGCGCATCAAGATCGGCGCCGGCTGCCCGGTCAATACCGTCTTCATTGCCCGACGGCCGACGGGGGAGCTCTACTCGCCGGGGCTGGCCGCCGACCATCCGCAGCGCGACTGGATCCTCACCCGGATCATCTGGCTGAGCGGGCTGGAGCCGGGCAGAAACCGGGGCGGCGGCGTGGATACCCTGAGACGCTTCATCTATATCCACGGCTGTCCGGATTCCGAGCCCACGGGTGAGGCGCGCTCCCACGGCTGCATCCGCATGCGCAATGCAGACCTGCTCGATCTGTTCGATCGCGTGCGGCAGGGGACGGTGGTGGACATCCGGGAGTGCTTCCCCGGGCACCCCTGACGGGCCCTGTCCCGGGCCTGCCGCCTGCGCACTGCCGGCACCGTACGGCGCCCGGCGCGAAGGCAGCGCTGAGCGCAATGGAGTAGAATGGCATGCTCGCCGCAGGGCGCGTTGCGCCGGAGAACGCCCCGTCATGAGTCACGGTCCGGTCATGCTCGATCTGGAGGGCCCGGAGATCACGCCGGAAGAGCGGGAGATGCTCTCGCATCCCGCAGTGGGCGGCGTGATCCTTTTCACCCGGAATTACGAGTGCCCGGACCAGCTGACACGGCTGACCGCGGATATACACGCACAGCGCCGGCCCGCGCTGCTCGTGGCGGTGGACCAGGAAGGGGGGCGGGTGCAGCGGTTTCGCGAGGGGTTCACCCGGCTGCCCCCCGCCGGCTGGCTGGGGAGCCTCCACGAACGCAGTCCGGCGCAGGCGAGGAAGGCCGCCCGGGAGCTCGGCTGGCTGATGGCCGCGGAGCTGCGCTCGTCTGGCGTGGATTTCAGCTTTGCGCCCGTCCTCGACGTCGACAGGGGAGTAAGCTCCGTCGTCGGGGACCGCGCAATGCACCGCAAGCCCGCGGTCGTCGCCGAGCTGGCCCATGCCTGGTGGGCCGGCGCCCACGAGGCGGGCATGGCATCCGTGGGGAAGCATTTTCCCGGCCACGGAGGCGTCGCCGAGGACTCTCACCATACCCTTCCCTGCGACCCGCGCCGCCTGGACGACCTGCTGATGGACGACCTCCTGCCGTTCGAGCGGATGATCCACTACGGCCTCGAGGCTGTCATGCCGGCCCACGTGGTGTACGAGGCCGCGGACCGGAGGCCCGCCGGCTTCTCCCGGTTCTGGCTCGAGGAGGTGCTCCGGCGGCATCTGGGCTTTCAGGGCACCATCTTCAGCGACGACCTGGCAATGGCGGCGGCGGCGGAGGCGGGCGGCTACGCCGACCGGGCCCGCGCCGCACTCGCGGCGGGCTGCGACATGGTCCTCGCATGCAATGACCGCGCGGGCGCGGAGACCGTGCTCGACGAGCTCGTCGACTATACGGACCCGGCCGCCCAGACCCGGCTGGTGCGCATGCACGGGCGGGGCGGCCTCACCCGCGACCGGCTGCACATGGATGCCCGCTGGCAGGCCGCCGTACGCCTGGTCTCGGAATACGAGGAATCGCCACCGCTCTCGCTCGACCTTTGACTGTTCTCCGGGGCCACTCAGGAGGCCGGAATGTCGATCACCCCCGAACAGGCCGAAGCCGTCTACCGCAGGGCCGACCGCCTCTACAGCCTGGGCGAGGTCGAACGGGCCGTTGATCTCATGGCGGGCCGGATGACCGAGCGCCTGCGGGGCCTCAATCCGCTGGTGCTCTGCGTCATGAACGGGGCCGTTGTGCCCTTCGGACGGCTGGTGAGCCGCATGGATTTTCCCATGGAGATGGACTACGTACACGCCACCCGATACAGGGGTGAGACCTCGGGCGGCGCGCTTCACTGGATACGGCGCCCGGACCGATGCCTGCAGGACCGGGAAGTGGTCATCGTCGACGACATACTGGACGAGGGCTTGACGCTGCAGACCCTGGTCGAGGCGTGCCGCGCCGAGGGCGCAAGGGCCGTGCACACCGCGGTGGTCGCGGTGAAGCGGCGCGAGCGCAGGGTCGCGCTGACGTCGGACTTCGGGGCCCTGGAGGTCGAAGACCGCTACGTCTTCGGCTACGGCATGGACTACAAGGGCTACCTGCGCAACGCACCCGGGATCTTCGCGGTCGTCGATTGATCGGACGCGCACCTCGCCACAGGCGCGTACGGCCGGCGAGCCGGAGCATGGCAACACGCCTGACAACGGCTGTATCATCCGGCGGTGTGCGGACGCTTCTCCCTTTGCGCGATCGAGAGCGAGCTGGAAGAGGCATACGGCGTCGGCCCGCCCGGGCCGTGAACGACCCGGCGGCGGACGAGGGCGACGCATCGATCGTTTTAGGCTCGGCTCAGCCGGCTCGAGAAGAACAAGGGGAGCGGACACTTTGACCGAGCTGGCGATCATTGGCGGATCCGGATTCACCCAGCTCGAGGGCCTCGAGATCATCCGGCGGGAAGTCGTGCACACGCCTTTCGGGGAGGCGTCCGCCCCCCTCACCCACGGGATCCTCAACGGCCACCGTGTCGTCTTCCTGCCGCGTCACGGCGCGGGACACACCATCTCCCCGCACGAGATCAACTACCGGGCGAATATCTGGGCCCTCCACAACATCGGCGTCCGGCGGGTGGTCGCCATGGCTGCCGTCGGCGGTATCACCGGGCGCATGGGGCCGGGCTCTATCGCTGTCCCGGATCAGATCATTGACTACACTTATGGGCGCGACCACACCTTCTTCGAGAGCGATCTCACGCAGGTCACCCACATCGAGTTCTCGGAGCCGTATTGCGAGGAGCTGCGCAAACGCCTCCTCGCCGCCGCCGAGGGGGCGGGTGTGGTGGTGGTTGCAGGCGGCACCTATGCGGCGACTCAGGGGCCGAGGCTGGAAACCGCAATGGAGGTCAAGCGACTCGAGAAGGACGGCTGTGACCTGGTCGGCATGACTGGAATGCCCGAGGCCGCTCTCGCCCGCGAGCTGGATCTCTGCTACGCGGCCTGCGCCATCGTCGCGAACTGGGCGGCAGGCAAGGGCGAGGGCCCGATTACAATGAAGCAGATCGAACAGACCCTGGCCGCCTCCATGGATCGGGCCCGAAGGCTCCTGGCGGAGCTGGTCACCGGGTTGTAACGCGGGGCTGCACCGGACGAGGCCGGGCAGCGGCCGGACGGACGACGGTCCCTCGGGACGAGCAATAAAGAGCCGCCGAGCGGCCGAGAACAGAACCTCCACATGCACATCGGTTTACGGACCTTCGCACTGCTGGCTTTACTCATGCCGCTCGCCGCTCACGGCCAGGCCGGCTATGGACGGGATCAGTCGGCCGAGCGCAGCTTCCAGAAGGGCATGGAGGCGCTCGAGCGCGGACACTTCGCCCAGGCCTACTGCCTCTGGGAGCCCCTGGCGCGCCACGGGCACGCCGAAGCGCAGTACAACCTGGGCTGGCTCTACGCCAACGGCAACGGCATGAACGTCGACATCGAAACGGCCATCGCGTGGTGGAAGAAGGCCGCCGAGCAGGGCCATGCCGAGGCGCAGTTCGCGCTCGGGCTCGCGTACACCACCGGGGAGAGTGTGGGGCGGGACATGGACGAAGCGGTGCGCTGGTATGTCGCAGCGGCCAGCAGCGGCCACGAAGACGCCCGCGACATCATCCGGAGGATGGTCGGTGTGGACAACCCGGCCGTACGGCCCTACCTGCCGGCGCTTGGCAATGCGGACTGGCTGGTCAGGACCCGCCGGGTCGCCGTTGCGAAGGCCAACGTCCGGGCCGGGCCAGGGACCAACCACAAAATCGTCGACACCTTGACCGAGGGGGCAGACGTCGAGGTGCTGCGCAGTCGGGACGGCTGGGCGCAGATCCTGCTCGGCGGACAAGGCGACACGGCGTGGATATTCGAGAAGCTGCTGGAGTAGATCCGGTCGAGCGCGCCTGGCCGGCACGCCCTGGCCCCTGTGTTAGGATTGAGGCAAGTCGGACTCAGACGGCTCTATCAGAGAAGGTCGAACGGGGTTCCAACCTACGGGAGGGCAACGATGGCGGACAGCGACGAGCGCCCCGAGGGCGAAAAGGACAAGACCGGCGGACCGACGCCCGGCACGACAAAGACGACCTCAAAGAAGAAGACCGCGAAGAAGGCCGCGCCTGCCAAGAAGGCGGCCAAGAAGAAGGTCACGAAGAAGAAGGTCGCCAAGAAAGCGGCCGCCAAGACCGCAGCGGGCGGTTCGCGGGCTGGAAGCAGTGGATCCGCCGCCGTGGCTTCGGCGGACACCGCCAAGCCACCGGAGCCGGCGGCTGTCGCCGAGTCGAAGGCCGACAGGGCCGCGGCCCAGGGCATCGGGACCGCACCTCCCGTAAAGCCGCCGGCGGAGCACAAGGCACCCACCGAGGCTGAGCCCGAACAGCGTCAAGCGGCACCCAAGGCCGCCGCCGAGCCTGAACCGTCGGCCCCGCAGAAGGCGGAGCCGCGCGTAGAGTCCGATGCGCCCGCTGCCGCGGGACCCGACCAGAAGGCCGCGGCCGAGCAACGCCTGTCGGATATGGGGCTCTTGCCTCAGGAACCGGAAGCACACGAGATGACAGATGCGCCTCCCAAGCAGGACGAGGCAAGCACGGGCTTCACGACGAAGATCATCATCTTCGCGATCATTGCCATCGCCGTGTTCCTGTTCATCCGTTCGCTCTCGCACAAGCCGAGCGACGCCGAGGCACCGCCCGCGGCCGAGCCGCAGGTTCAGCAGACGGGGGCTGCGCGTCCCGATACGGGCCCTGGGGAGACCGGCAGTGGGGCCCCCGGGGCGGCCTCCGGCGAGGCCGCCTCTGCAGAGCCGGCGGCCGCAGGAGGGAAGGGCGCCGCCCCCACGGAGGCGACCGAAGGCACGGAGGAAATGGCCGAGCAGGGAGCCGGAGAGCCCGCCTCGAACAAGGTTGCCGAGGGGGTCACAGGACAGTCGGAGGCTCCCGCTGCGCCCTCCACTGCTGATCTCCAGCCGGCACCGCCCGCGGAGCTCCGGGCAATCGAGCGTGTGTTCGCCCCTGAGCTTGCCCCGGAGCCGCCCGCCGCCCGGTGACCGGCCGGGACCGGCGAATGGCGGCGCTCGATGGGGGCCGGGGTGCCACCCCGGATCCACATGCCCCATGACGAATCCCGGGGGCCGATCAGCTTTCATCGAGCTTGACGACCCGGGTATTTCGGCGGAAGCAGACACACTCCTCCAAGCCGGCACGCGCTTCATCCTGCTCGGGGCGCCCGGGACCGGCAAGTCCACGAGGGCGGGCGATCTCGCCCGCGAGATGCATTCCAGGGGGCTGCGCAGCCTGTGCCTCGCCGCAGACCCCGGTCTTCCGGCCTTCGGCCCGCCCGGTGCCTTGGCCGTCGGCGAATGGCGGGGCGGCGCCTGGCGCCTGATCGCTCTGGAAGCGCTCTGCAGCCTGGACGCCGGACGGTTCCGGCTGCCTCTGGCGCTGGCCGCCCACCGTCTGCTCGGGACCATAGGCGCCCTCATGGCCGACCGGTGCGACGTCAGGCTCCTGGTGGACACTCCGGGGGTGGTGCGAGGCATCGCCGCCTCCGAGCTGCTCTCGGCCCTGCACGCCGCCGTGGTGCCGGACGCCGCTCTCGTGCTCGCGCCCGGGCTCGCCGGCATGCCGTTTGCCGACGATCTGCGCAGCTGGCGCTGTCCCCTGTACGTGCGCCGCCCCGACCCCGGCGCACGCCCTCTTCCCAAAGGCGCCCGGGCTCGACGACGCAGCGCCCTGTGGAATGCCTATCTGCGAACCGCGGTGCCCCGGTCCATTCCAGGGGATCTGCCCGTGACCGGCGCGCCGCCGCCCGCGAATGCCCACGAGGCGTGGCAGGGCCGTCAGGCCGCGCTGATAGCCGAAGACGGCTCGACCGTCGCATTCGGTGAGCTGGCCCTCTCCGGCACCGGAGGGACGCAGCTGCGCGTCCCGGCCGGCGAGAGCGTCACCGCAGAGGGCAGGGCATTGCTGGTGCGCGACGCCCTCCGCAGTTCGAGCGGCCGTCTCGAAACCGCCTCGCCGGCCCGCGATGCCGTTCGTTTCTCGGCGCCCCCCGATGTCCTCCCCGCCGCGGCGGCCGCGGAAGGACCCCGCCCGATCGTCCGGATCGGCTCGCTGGCCGCCGCGCTCCCCAACGGTCTGCTCGGCGATCCGCTGCTGCACGTGCGCCTGGGGCAGCATCGGCGCAGCCTCTTGTTCGACCTTGGGGAGGGCTCTCGCTTGCCGGCCCGCATCGCGCACCAGGTCTCGGACATCTT
>JASFUT010000018.1:0-22223 GCA_050050175.1 Chromatiales bacterium | reverse complement strand
GGCTCTTCGGGCACCGCAGTCGTGCCGCGGCGTCCATGCTAGACCAGCGCTCGGCGGCCTGTATGCGAACGGGGTAGCACACCGGGCGGCCGCGGCCGGCCGCGCGCGGCGTCGGCGAAAAGTCTCCGTCCGCCGGTTGGACGCCCCGATCATGACAGGCGCGGTCGGCGCCAGTCCACCGGTACCCGCCCGGCCCGCGCCGCTCGCCGGGGCTTGCGGGCGGGCACTGCGCCGTTATCATCAATAGCAGATTTGCTGCGGGGAGCGGAGAGGTCATGTGGGATTTTCGACTTGGGGAGGTCTTCGGGCTGCTTCGAAGGACGTCCGCGTTTCTGCTGTTCCGCTTCCTGGTCTACATGGGCATCACCCTCGCCTATGTCATCGCCACGGGCGGCGGCGCGGGGATCGGCTACCTGGCGGGGAGCATCGGCGACGAGCCCGGGGGCGGCGCGGTCTGGGGCGGCTTCATCGGCCTGGGGCTGATCAGCGCGGTCGTCTACTGGGCCCGCGAGTACCTGCTCTACCTGGTCAAGGCGGGCCACATCGCCGTGCTCGTGGAGCTGATGGACGGAAAGGAGATCCCCTCGGGGAAGGCGCAGATCGAGCACGCCAAGGAGCAGGTCAAGGGACGTTTCGCGGAATCCTCGGTCCTGTTCGGAATCGACCAGCTCCTGAAGGGCATCCTGCGGGCGTTCAACCGGACGGTGCTCACGCTGTCCAGCCTGATCCCCATCCCCGGGATCGAAGGCCTGGTCAAGTTCCTCAACAGCGTGCTCACCATGTCGCTCACCTACGTCGACGAGGTGATCCTGGGGTACAACATGCGAACCCGGGCGGAGAACCCCTGGGAGTCCAGCCGCAGGGCCCTGGTGCTCTACGCCCAGAACTACAAGGCGCTGCTGAAGAACGCCGTGTTCCTCACCCTGGTCGTCTGGGGCCTGACCCTGGCGGTGTTCCTGATCGTGCTCGCCCCCGTGGGCGCCCTGGTCGCCGTGTTCCCGGGGGCGGCCGGGTTCTGGACGCTCGCCGTCGCCCTGGTGCTCGCCTGGGGGCTGAAGCAGGCCCTGATCGAGCCGATCGCCATGACTGCCCTGATGCAGGTCTACTTCGAGACGATCGAGGGGCAGGAGCCCAACGCGGAGTGGGAGGCCAGGCTCGAGCGGGCGTCGGACAAGTTCGTGGAGCTCAAGGACAAGGCCGCAGCCTACATCCAGCCGGCACCCGGGGGCCGGCCGGCGACGGCCGACTCCGGGACATCCCCGGCCCCGTCGGACTGACGGTCTAGACTCTACCTACCGATTCCGGGCGTCGCGCAGGAGAGAGGTGTGAGCAGATTGCGACTTGCCGTGGTATGGCTGGCGGCCTGCCTGGCGGCCGGTCCCGCCGCGACCCAGCAGGGACTGTTCACCGAGGAGAACATCGGCAAGGCCGTCGGTGCGGCCGCCGGCGCGCTTCTCGGCTCACAGGTCGGGGGCGGCAAGGGCCGGCTCGCCGCCATCGCCATCGGAACCCTCGCAGGCTACTGGGTGGGCGGAGAGATCGGCCGCCGCCTCACCCCCTCCGACCGGGCCGGCATCGCGACCACCACCCAGGACGCCCTGCAGACGGGGGAGACGAGGACCTGGCAGAATCCGGACTCCGGCGTCTACACCCGGGTGGAGGTCGAGGAGGCAGAGCCCCCCGCGGGCTATCCCTACGGCGGATCGAGGCTCGACAGGGTGCCCCCCCTGGAGCTGCTCAACGCCTATTTCACCCCGGAGTCCAACATCAACCTGCGGGCAGGGCCGGGCACGGAGCACGCCGTGCTGCGCACGCTCCCCGCCGGGGAGCCGGTCCCGGTGGTGGGGCGGGTAGCGGGGACCGACTGGGTGATGGCCGCACCCGGCGGCGTCGGCGGCGGATTCCTGTACGGCCCCATCCTCCACCGCTCGCAGCGGCAGCCGGACTCCGGAAACGCCATCCGTCATGCCATGTCGACCTCGGCGGCCGGTACGGCCTACGCCGCCTACGAGCCCCAGTGCCGGCGGATCACGCAGCAGGTCGTCCTCCCCGGCGGCAAGGAGGACATGCACCGGCTGACCGCGTGCCGGCAGCCCGACGGCAGCTGGGCGGAGATCTGATCCATGGCGTCGAGGACAGTTGTCGCGGTTGCGCTCACCCTGGCAGCGGGCCTGGCGCAGGCCGCCGCCGGGCGCGTTCTCATCCAGGGGCCGGACGTGACCGCGACGCAGGACGCCGAGGCCGCCTGCGGCGATCCCGTGGGCGTCTTCGTCGAGTCCGGGAGCCCGGATCTGTTTGAGGGCGGCTCGCCGGAGCTTCAGGCACTGGTGGACGCCGTGCACGCCGTGCTGGCGTTCGAGTGCCCCCGGATCGAGGAGATCCGGCTGACGGGCGGACTCCGCGGGCTGCCGGAGCCCGTCTACCGGGGCACCGCGCGGCGCTCCGACGACTGGCTCGTGCACGCCGAGGAGACGATCAGCGCCGATGCGCCTCCGCCGGATGAGGCGGGGCCGCCGCCGGGCGGCACCGGGTCCCCGGATCGGGAGAGCGAAGGGTACACGCTGATCGGCGTCCATGCCGGCATGAGCGTCGATGAGGCGCGCGCCGCCATCGCCGAGGCACTCGGGTCATCGCCCGGCTACGATGCCGCCGAAGGCGTCATGACCCTGCAGCCCGACGCCTGCGACCCGCCGGGGCCGGACGGCCGGGGGGCCCGTCCGGCGGTCGGCTCCCGATGTCTCACGGCCTGGTTCACCGACCGTCGCACGCCCCGCCTCTACATGGTCGAGCTCAGGCAGGTGGTGGAAGACCGCGGGATCGATGCGGTGGAGCAGGCGCTCACCGAGCGTTTCGGCGAGCCGTCCCGGCGCAGCTGGGAGGCGGTGGACCGGACCGCTGCGCAGGCGGGCTCAGAGCTGCTCCATCTCGGCTGGGGCCGTTCCCTCGACACGGCTGCCTACGCCTCGGGCGCCGCCCCGTTCCGCCATGAGCTGGAGGCGTTCGTCGAGCCGGGCGAAGGGACCGTCCTCACCACCGTCGTCCTCACCGATCCCGAGCTTGCCGCCCGCGACGGCTCGGCCGCGCCCGAGGGCAGCGTCGACCTGAAGCTCTGACCGCGGGAACCGGTCGCGCTAACCTTCCTTCTTCCCCAGCCGCTCCTTCAGGTCGGCAAAGGGGTTGTGCGTGGCGACGCGCCGCTCACGGCCCCGGTCGTCCGTCCCGACGCCCCGCAGGTGCTCCTCGTACTTCTGGTGCTCGTAGTCGTGGCAGTAGAGGCACAGGTTCTCCCAGTTGCTGCCGTCCGGGGGATTGTTGTCGTGGTTGTGGTCCTTGTGGTGCACCGTGAGCTCGTGCAGGTTCTCCCGCGTGAACTCCCGGCCGCAGCGTGCACAGACCCAGGGATGCAGGCGCAGGGACTGCTCCCGGTAGCCCTGCATCCGCTCGTCCCGGGCCCGGCGGGCCCGGGCGACCACGGCATCGAGCTTGTCGGTGTCGATGGGCGCCCCCGGCGCCCTGCGGGGGTCCCGCCTGCTGGATTTCATCGCCTCGCCTCCGCTCCGGATCCAATGGGGCACGCTCGTTTCTGAGGATGGCCGCTTCCCCGGCGAATTCAAGGCGGACCGCGCCGCCGCCGCATCCGCCGGGCGTCAGCGCCAGTCGTCGTCGCGGTGCTGCTCGAAGAAGACCTCGTCCGCCTGCATCTGCTCGCGCAGGCGCTCGCGGGCATCCGCCGAGATGGCGGCCCGCACCTCCAGCTCCTCGGAGAAGTGCAGGTAGAGCTCCTCGAACAGCTGCTCGTCGTGGGCCCGGAACTGGTTGGCCGCCTGCTTGGACTGCCAGGCGGTCAGCCCCAGCCGCCGCAGGGCCCGCTCAGCGAGCCGCAGGGCCGACTCCAGGGTCTCGCGCTGGACATCGTCCACTCCGAGGTTGCGCAGCTCGAAGGCATGTATCAGGTCCCAGGCCCGGGTGAGCACCCGCAGATTGGGGAAATGCTCGCGCGCCAGCGAGACGATCCTGCGTGCCTGCCGGCGGTCGTCCACGGCGACCACCAGGATCTGCGCCCGCTCCGCCCCGGCGGCCCGCAGCAGATCCAGCCGGGCCGCGTCCCCGTAGAAGACCTTGAAGCCGAACTTGCGGATGAGCTCGATCTGGTCCGGGTCGTGGTCGAGGATCGTGGTGCCGATTCCGTTGGCGTGCAGCAGGCGGCCCACGATCTGCCCGAAGCGGCCGAAGCCGGCGATCACCACCGGGTTGTCGCGGGATTCGATGGTGTCCATCTCCCGCGCAGGGCCGCGCCGAATCCCCGGCGCCGTGAGCCTGTCGTGCACCAGCAGCAGCAAGGGTGTCGTCATCATCGACAGGGCCACCACGCCGATCAGCAGGGCACGCAGGTCCTCCGGCATCGCACCCTGGCTGCCGGCGGCGTTGAACAGCACGAAGGCGAACTCACCCCCCTGGGAGAGCAACACGGCGAACAGGGGCCGCTGCTCACCGCCGGGCTCGAACAGCCCTGCGAGACCCCAGAGCAGCGCCAGCTTGATGCCGACCAGCCCCGCGACCAGGGCCGCCACCAGCAGAGGCCGCTCGAGCAGCAGGCCGACGTCCACGGTCATGCCCACGGCGATGAAGAACAGGCCCAGCAGCAGACCCTTGAAGGGCTCGATGTCCGACTCCAGGGCATGACGGTACTCCGAGTCGGCGAGCAGGACGCCGGCGAGGAAGCTCCCCAGGGCCATGGACATGCCCACCGCGTCCATCATCAACGCGATCCCGATCACCAGCAGGAGGGAGAAGGCCGTGAAGATCTCCGGGAGCCGGGTGCCGGCCACCAGGCGAAACACCGGGCGCAGCAGGTAACGCCCCCCCACCACGGTCAGCAGCACGGCGCCGAGGAGCTTCGCGAAGGCGCTCCAATCGCCGCTCTCGCCGACCGTGGCGGGGCCCGCGGCGAGCAGGGGCATCAGTGCCAGCATGGGGACCACGGCGATGTCCTGGAACAGGAGGATGGAGAAGCCCGCGTTGCCCGCCGGCGTAGGCAGGAGGTTGCGCTCCCTGAGTATCTGCAGGACCAGCGCGGTGGAGGAGAGGGCCAGACCCATCCCGGCGATCAGGGCATGACGCCACGGCAGGCCGAGGCCCATGCCGACGAGGGCGAGGACGGCGCCGGTGACGGCCACCTGGAGCCCGCCCAGCCCGAGGATGGGGCGGCGCATGGTCCAGAGGCGCTTCGGATCCAGCTCCAGGCCGACGAGGAACAGCAGCAGCACCACCCCCAGCTCGGCGAAATGCAGTATGTCCTCGACGTTGACGATGAGCCCGACGCCCCAGGGACCGATCACCACACCGGCCACCAGGTAGCCGAGGACCGAGCCGAGGCCCAGCCGCTTGAACAGGGGCACGGCCACGACCGCGGCCAGCAGGTAGACGAAGGCGTTGAACAGCAGGCCCTGCTCTTCCACGCTCAGGCCTCCTCCGGGCGGGTGGGGCGGTAGGCCTCGAGGAGGGCGCGGTAGGCGCGGGCATGCGCGTCCACCTCGTCCTCCGGCAGCAGGCGTCCCCCCTGGAGCACGAACGGCGGCAGGTGGTTCATGCCGCAGAAGCGCGCCATCTGATCGAAGGGCCGGAGGAACTCCTCCAGCGGCCTGCCGTGAATGCCGCCCGGCCCGTAGGTCTCGGGCGGACCTCCGGTGCTGATGGCGAGCATGAAGTCCTTGCCGTGCAGGGCGCTGCCGCCCGCGCCGTAGGCGAAGCCCCGGTTCAGCACCACGTCCTGCCAGTGTTTGATGATCGCCGGGGCGCTGTACCAGTAGATAGGGTGCTGGAACACGATCAGGTCGGCGTCGAGCGCCAGGGCCCGCTCCCGCTCCACATCGATATAGAAGTCCGGATAGGTCTCGAGCAGGTCGTTGAAGACCAGACGGGGCAGGCCGCGGGCGGCCTCCACCATGGCGCGGTTGATTCGCGAGCGCTGGATCGCCAGGTGCGCGAACAGCACCAGGATGCGCGGGGCTTCGGTCACGCTCCGGCTCCGGTGGGGGTGGAGCCCCATTGTAGTGGAGCCTGGGCGCGGCGGCGCAACGGAGCACGGGGCGGTCACGCGGATGGACGGCTCTACGGCCCTTCCCGGAGGTATTGCCGGGTCTCAGGGCCCCCGAGGGGCCTGCTGCAGCCTGGCAATGCGGCTGAGAAGGGCGGTATCTTACAGGGACCTGCCCGCCGCCTTCCCGGAGGAGCCCTGCCCGTGACCACCGAGATCGCCCCCTTCCTGGAGCTGATGGTCGAGCGCCAGGCGTCCGACCTGTACTTCAACGGCGGTGCGCCGGTGAACATCAAGGTCGAAGGCGTCACAGAGCCCGTGGACGGGCCCGAGCTGACCCCGGTGCAGGTCAAGGAGCTCGCCTACTCGCTGATGAGCGACGACCAGATGAAGGTCTTCGAGGAAGAGCTGGAGATGGACCTCGGGGTGACCGTCAAGAACATCGGGCGCTTCCGGATCAACGTGTACCGCCAGCGGGGCGAGGTCGCCCTGGTGGTGCGCTACATCAGGAGCCGTATCCCGGGCATCGAGGAGCTCAACCTGCCGCCGCTGCTGAACGATCTGGTCATGGAGCCCCGGGGGCTGATCCTGGTGGTCGGCCCGGCGGGCTCGGGTAAGTCCACCACGCTGGCGGCCATGATCGAGCACCGCAGCCGCAACCGCTCAGGACACATTCTCACCATCGAGGACCCGGTGGAGTACCTGCACGGGCACCACCGCTCGGTCATCAGCCAGCGCGAGGTGGGCTTCGACACCCTGTCCTACCCCGCCGCCCTGCGCCGTGCGATGCGACAGGCGCCCGACGTCATCCTCATCGGCGAGATCCGCGACCGCGAGACCATGGAGCAGGCCATCTCCTACGCCAATACCGGTCACCTGTGCCTGTCCACGCTCCACGCCACCAACGCGAACCAGACCCTGGACCGGATCATCAACTTCTTCCCCGACTCCGCCCACCATCAGCTGTTCATGGACCTGGCGCTCAACCTGACGGCCATCATCTCCCAGCGCCTGGTGATCGGCCGGGACGGCGCCCGGCTGCCGGCGGTGGAGCTGCTGCTGAACAGCCCCTACGTCTCGGAGCTGATCCAGCGGGGCGAGGTACAGACCATCCGCGAGGCCATGATCCAGAGCACCGACCGGGGCATGCAGACCTTCGATCAGGCCCTGTTCAACCTCTACAGAGAGGGGCGCATCTCACGGGAGGAGGCGCTGGGCAACGCCCAGTCGCGCAACAATCTGGGCCTGCGCATCCGCCTGGAGGAGAGCGGTCGGGCGGTGGGCCAGGGGGAGATGCAGATCGACGAGGACCGGCCCAAGGCCTGAGCGGCGTCGGGCCCCGACAGGCGGCTCTGTCAGGGCCTGCCCTCGGCGCGGGCGACCAGAAGCCGCTGCCCGGGCTGCAGGGCGTCCGGCGCATCCAGGCGGTTCCAGCGGGTCAGGGTCTCCACCGGGACATCGAAGCGGCGCCCGATGCTCGACAGCGAGTCGCCGCGGCGCACCGTGTACCACTCAGGGCTCTTCGCGGCGCCCGCCCCGCCGGGCGCCCCGGCCGGCACCTTCAGGCGCTGGCCCGGATACAGGGGCTTGGAGGGGCTCAGACGATTGGTGCGCGAGAGCTCCGCGACCGACAGGCCGTGCTGCCGGGCAATGGTCCAGAGGGTGTCGCCTTTGTTCACCACCAGGTAGCGGGCAGCCGGGGCCGGGCCGGGGCCGGTTTCTGCGGGCCGGCTCGGCTCGGCGGCCGCTGCCTCCGTGTCAGCGCTCGCTGGCACCGCCCGAGGGGCGGGCGCAGGGCGCGCGGCATCTTCGGCCGGACGGGCCGCGACCGCGCCGGTTGCGGACGGGGACGCCGCAACGCGCGGGGCCTCGGGCGCGGGCGGAGACGGGACGACGTCCGCCGAAGGAGGCTGTGGCGCGGCTCCCGATGGGGTGGGGCTCACCGACAGCGCGCTCTGCATCCGCGTCTCGACCTGCGCCAGCGAGCCGGCGAGCGCCCTGATCGTGGCTCGAAGCTCATGCCGCTCCGTTGCCGCCTGCTGCAGTGCCCGCTCCAGGGCAGCGATCTGCGCACCCGCCTCGGCGGCCTGGTCGTCCATCGGCTTCTCGGGGGCCGCCGCCAGCTCGGGCCGCTCCTGCGGCCAGGGCAGGACCGCGACCACCACGGCGACCAGGGCGAGCACCAATGCCCCCAGGCCGATGCTGCGCCAGACCCCGGCCACCCAGTCCCTCAGCTCGGGGGGGAGGGCGGGGTGCCCGAAGCGGCCTCGCGCCGCTGCGAACCGCCGCCGCCCCTCGTCGCGAAGGGTCCTGATCCCGCCCATCGCCCGGTCCATCAGGTCCGCCGACGGACCACCCGCGGTCGCGCCGGGGCGGGCGCCCGGTGCTCCGGCGTCCGGCCCCGCCGACATCTCCGACAGGGCGGCCGGCTCCCGGTCCGCGGCCTCGCTCAGAAGGGTTGCGGCGCCTTCGTCCACCATGTCGGCCCCGACGCAGTGCACGCCGTTCTCGTACGCGGCGAGCAGGGCGACGCCGCAGAGATTGTTGATGCGCCGCGGCACCCCGGCGCTGCGCTCGGCGATCCGGGCGATGGCCTCATCCGCGAACACCGGCTCTCCACGGTAGCCTGCAGCGGCCATGGCATCGAGGATGTACTCGCGGATCTCCTCTTCGTCGAGCGGCTCCAGCCGACAGGTCCGGTCCACGGAGGCCCACAGCGGCTCCAGACCGGAGTCGAGCAGGTGCTGCTCGAAGTCCGGGCAGGCGGCCAGCACGATCTGGGCGCGCGCCGGCCGGGCGGCGTCGCCGAGGGAGAAGATGTCCGGCAGGGATTCGAGGGTCGCCCGGCCGAGGCGCTCGGCGTCGTCGATCAGCAGCAGGAGGCCGCGGGGCCCGGCGGCCTCGCGCTCGAGCACCATCGCGAGCGCGGCGGCAGCCGCGTCCGGGTCCGCTTGCTGCGCCTCGCTCCCGAGGCCCTCGGCCAGCTTCTCGATGAAGTCGCTCTCGGAGAACCCGGTGAAGTTTGGCCTGAGCACCCGGTACCGATCCCCGAGACGGGACTCGAGGCAGGCGAGGAGCCGCGTCTTGCCCGTCCCCGGCGGCCCCACCAGGAGCTGGAGACCTGTGCCCGCCTCCACCCCGTCCTCGATCTGCCCATAGGCCGTCCGGAAGCTCAAGCCGACTGATGGAATAGTCGCCTCACCCGAGCGCCGAAAGGGATAATCCGTCAACCCGAAGTGCTCGCAGTACATTGGCCTCGCCACGCTGAGTGCTGTCCCCTGGGAATCGGCCGGCGGACATCCCGCCATGGAGGGCGACCGGGGCTGTCCGCTCGTCCGTCGCGACCCGCCGGGTCGCCGCATACGCCGGTCATGGACCGCGCCGAAGGCGTGCCGGTGGCCCCGCCTGAACCAGAACCCCCTGAATTCTCAGGAAGTTAGCCCAGCGCCCCCCGGTCATCAAGGGCCAGTCTATGCGCAGATTCACAGTGTAGCCGAGACAGCGCTCACAACTGGGGGCCTTGCAGTGTCCGGTCCCGCAGTTACCTTTCCTCTCAGCGAGTCCGGACGGGATGCGCGGCAAGGCGCGCGCAGGACTGGCCGTCGCCAATTCCAGCGAGCGCAACGACGCCGCGCGCCCGTACCGCCTTGCCCCGGGGAGGCCACAAGATAATTGCGGGACAGGGCACCAGGCACTTGCCCCAATGGGCCCACCGGGGTGAGAGTGTGTCACCAGTACCTGCCGGAGCGGCGCCGAGCGCATGTGCGCGGCCTTAACGGGTAAGACGAGCCACGGGAGATCGACATGGGCACCAACGACGACGGCAAAGCGGGCGGCTGGACGGGGCTGACGCGCCGCGCGTTCATCAAGTCCTGGGGCGCGGGAACCATGGCCGTGGCCGTGAGCGGACGCGCGTTCGCCGGAGAGGCAACGCCCGACGAAGCCGCGCCCGCGGATCAGCGGGTCCGGGTCGACCTCGACGTGAACGGCAAGACGCACGCCGTCCTGGTGGAGCCCCGCTGGAGCCTGCTGTACGTGCTGCGCGAGGAGCTCGGCCTCACCGCCGCCAAGATAGGCTGCGAGCGCGGGGAATGCGGATCCTGCACCGTGCTGATCGACGACGTGCCCCGCTACGCCTGCCTGACCCTCGCGGTCGAGGCGCAGGGCGTGCGCATCGAGACCGCCGAGGGCCTGATGGAGGGCGAGCGGCTCGGCCAGGTGCAGGCGAGCTTCGTCAAGGAGGACGGCCTGCAGTGCGGCTACTGCACGCCCGGCCAGGTCATGGCCGCGGAGGGCCTGCTGCGGGCCAATCCCGATCCGTCCTTCGACGAGATCCGCACGGGCATGAGCGGCAACCTGTGCCGCTGCGGGGCCTACACGCACATCTTCAACGCGGTGGCCGACGCCGCCAGGAACAGGAAGGGCTGATCCATGGCAGACGACAAGCAGGAGATCGAGGGTCAGCCCCTCTACCCACAGGCTCCCGACGAGGGGGCGGCCGGCACGCCCGAGCCCTGGGGGGCGCGGACGCGGGTGGTGGGGGAGCGCCGCCCGCGCGTGGACGCCTACGATCGGGTCAGCGGCGCGGCCGTCTTTCCGTCCGACCTGGTGCTGCCCGGCATGGTCTACGGCGCCATCCTCGGCAGCCCCCACCCCAACGCGCGCGTGGTCTCGGTGGACACCTCCGAGGCCGAGGCCATGCCCGGGGTCTACGCGGTGATCAGCCGCAACAACCCGGACGCCAACCCGGACTGGCCCTACGGCGGGGGCTACACGGGCAAGCTCTTCTACGACCACTGCCGCTTCGAGGGCGACGCCGTGGCGGCCGTGGCCGCGGAGTCCCCGTACCGCGCCGCCGACGCCCTGCGGGCCGTCCGGGTGGAGTACGAGACCCTCCCCTTCGTGTCCGACCCGCAGGCCGCACTGGAGCCCGACGCCCCGGCGGTGCACGAAGGGGGCAACCGGGCCGGCAGCTCGACCTACGCGCGGGGCGACCTGGAGCAGGGTCTCGAAGACGCGGATGTGGTCATAGAGCAGACCTACCGGGCGGCGAGCCAGATGCAGACGCCGCTGGAGCCCCACGGGTGCGTCGCCCGCTGGGACGGCGACCGGCTCACGCTCTGGGAGTCCACCCAGGGCGTGTACCGGGTGCAGTCGCAGGTCGCGGAGGTCCTGAACATGCCCCTGGCGCGGGTACGCGTCAGCGGCCATTACGTCGGCGGGGCGTTCGGCTCCAAGCTGAAGGCCGGCAAGTACTCGGTGGCCGCCGCCCTGCTCGCCCGACGCATCAACCGGCCCGTCAAGCTGTTCCTGACCCGGGAGCAGACCTTCCTCACCATGGGCAACCGCCCCCCGGCCGTCATGACCGTCAAGCTGGGGGCGAAGAGAGACGGCAGGCTCACGGCCATCCGCTATGAGGCGGTCGGGACGGGCGGCGCCTACAAGGCCGGGGGCACCTCGCTGCTCGACTGGCTGGCCAAAGACCTCTACCGCTGCCCCAACGTGCGCACCGAGCTCACCGACGTGTACATCAATGCGGGGCCGGCCCGCCCCTTCCGCGCGCCGGGGTACGTGCAGTGCTCCTGGGCCATGGAGCAGGCGATGGACGCCCTGGCGGAGAAGCTCGGCATGGATCCGGTGGAGCTTCGCCTGCGCAACATCCCGGCGGGCACCCAGGCCCGCGACGACAAGCCCTACACCACCGACGGCCTGCGCCTGTGCATCGAGCAGGGTGCCGAGGCCTTCGGCTGGAAGGCGGCGCGGGCGAACGCCGAGAAGGGCCGCGACAGCCACCTGCGGCGCGGTGTGGGGATGGGCGCGGCCAACTGGTACGTGGGCGACGGCGGTCCGCCGTCGACCGTCATCGTGCGGCTGTTCGCCGACGGCACCGCCAACCTGAACATGGGCGCGTCGGATATAGGCACGGGCACCAAGACGGTCATGGCGATGGTGGTGGCCGAGGAGCTCGGCCTGGACCCGGACGGCATCCAGATCGAGCACGCCGATACCGCAACGACCCAGTTCGCCACCCCCTCCGGGGGAAGCAAGACGGTGCCCACCGAGGCCCCCGCGGTACGCCGCGCCTGCCTGGCGGTGAAGGACCAGCTGATGGACATGGCCGCCGCCCAGCTCAATGCGGCGCGGGACAAGGTGGTCTTCGCGGGCGACAGCATCCGCACCGCCGACGGCTTCGAGAGTGTGAAGGTCCGCGACCTGGGCGGACTCAAGCGCCAGAAGGTGGTGGTGGGCGTCGGCCAGCGCCAGGCGAACCCGCAGGGCGTGAGCATCACACCCTTCGCCGCGCAGTTCTGCGAGGTGGAGGTGAACGTGCTGACCGGGGAGATCCGGCTGCTGCGCATGCTCGGCACCAACGAGAGCGGCCGGGTGATCAACCGACTGACCTGGGACGGTCAGCTGGTGGGCGGGGTCACCATGGGCGTGGGCTTCGCCGCCACCGAGTCGCGCGTGCTGGACGGCCCCACGGGCAAGCTGTGCAACAAGAACTGGCACGACTACAAGCTGCCCACGGCGCTCGATGTCCCGGCGGAGCTGGTCTCCGATCCCGTGATGCTCTCGGACGAGCAGGCCAACATCGTCGGCGCCAAGGGACTGGGCGAGCCCGTCACGATCCCCACCGGCGGGGCCATCGCCAATGCGGTCTACCACGCGATCGGCGTGCGCATGACCGACACCCCCGTCAACCCGGTCACCCTGATGGGCCGGCTGAACAGCAAGGAGGGTTAGACATGCTGCCCGCATTCGCCTACATCCGGCCCGCGCACCTCCAGGACGCCGTCGCCCGCCTCGCCGAGGGCGGTGCCGAGGTCCATGCAGGCGGCACCGACCTGCTGGGCTGCCTGCGCGACGAGGTCTACACCGTGGACACCCTGGTGAGCCTGTCCGCCGTCCAGGGCCTGTCCGGCGTGCGCGAGACCGGAGACGGGGGGCTGGTCATCGGGGCCATGACGCGCATCGCAGACGTCGCCGCGAACCCTCGGATCCGCGCCGCCTACGCCGGGCTGGCCCAGGCCGCCGCCGAGGTGGGAAGCCCCCAGCTGCGCAGCCAGGGCACGCTCGGCGGAAACCTCTGCCAGAAGCCGCGCTGCTGGTACTACCGCGGCGACTTCCACTGCCTGCGCAAGGGGGGCTACAAGTGCTTCGCCGTGACCGGCGAGAACGAGTACCACTGCATCCTGGGCGGCGCCAATTGCTTCATCGTCCACCCCTCGGACACCGCCCCCGCCCTGGTCTCCCTGGACGCCGAGGTCAAGATCGCGGGACCCGACGGGGGAAGGCGCCTGCCGGTCGCCGACCTGCACGTCCCACCGGCAGAGAATCCCCGCCGCGAGACCCGGCTCGAGCCCGGGGAGGTGATCGTCGAGGTGATCCTGCCCGGGCCCGCGGCCGGCCTCCGCAGCAGCTACCGCAAGGTCCGCACCCGCCGCTCATGGGACTTCGCCGTCGCCGGCTGCGCCCTGGCGCTGGCCATGGACGGAGACCAGGTGCGCGACTGCCGGGTGGTGCTCTCCGGCGCCGCCCCGGTGCCCTGGCGCTCCAAAGAGGCCGAGGAGGCCCTCCGCGGCCGGAGCCTGGACGACGCGACGATCCGCGCGGCCGCCAAGGCGGCGGTGGCCGAGGCGCGCCCCATGTCCAACAACGCCTACAAGGTGCCGTTGTTCGAGGGGATGCTGGAGGAGGAGCTTCGCAAGGCGGCGGACGCGGCCTGAGCCGGGCTGGGCCGCCCCCCAGGCGGCACCCCCGGGCTCGACGACGTCTTGAGTCTCGGATTGGCCCCTGGAGCACCGACGCACGTCGACTCCGGGCGATAAGTACCTTATCTTTCGCGGACCTTCCCCGGTCATCCGCTGATCGATCACGTGACGCTCATCGGCAGCGACCTGCAGAGCAGATGGAGCCTTCGCCGAAAGTCCTGATCCTGGCGCTCGACGCGGTCGAGCCCGACCTGCTGCTGCGCTGGGCCGGCGAAGGCAGGCTGCCCGCCGTGGGGCGTCTGCTGGCGCTCGGCGTGTTCTCGAAGACGGAGAATCCGCCGGGGTTGTCCAGCGCCACCTGGCCGACCTTGATCACCGGCGTCACCGCGGCGCGCCACGGCAGGTACTACTTCTCCCAGCTTCGGCCCGGCAGCTATCGCCTGCGTCTCGTGCCGCGCCACGAACTCAGGGTCCCGCCGCTCTGGTCCCGGCTCTCGGATGCCGGCAAGCGGGTCGCCGTCATCGACATCCCCAAGACCGCTCCGATCGAAGGCCTTAATGGGCTGCAGATCTGCGACTGGGCAAATCACGACGGTGACATAGTCGACGGCTGTCAGACCTGGCCCGGACGTCTGCGCTCTGAGCTGGATCGACGCTACGGTCCGGATCCGTTCGGCCACCGCTCCTTCGGTATTCGCGGGCCAGGGGACTTCCAGCGTTTCGTGCGCGGCCTCTGCGCCAATGTGGAGCGCAAGGCCCGTCTCGTCCTGGACGTGATGGCCCAGGAGGCCTGGGATCTGCTGCTTGCGGGCTGGGACGACGCACACTGGGCGGGGCACTTCGCCTGGCGCCTCCACGATCGGGCGCACCCGGATTACGATCCCGTACTGGCCGCGGAGGTGGGCGACCCGTTGGAGCTCGTGCTCAGCGCGCTGGATGGGTGCATCAGCCGGATCCTGGAGCGCGCCGGTCCGAGGACGACGGTCATCCTGCTGTCCAGCCACGGTATGGGGCCGGGCTACTTTACCCGCGAGCTCCTCGAGCCGATCCTTCGACGGCTCGAGGCAACGCCGGGGACGCGAAGCTCGATCTACGGAAGGCTGCGGGTTGCCTGGGATACCCTGCCGCAGCAGATCCAGCGCCCCTTGGCGCGCACAAAGGACCTGTTCCGCGAGCATCTGCTCGAGAACGACCGCGCGAGGCGGCTCTGCTTTGCCCTCCCTGCCAGCAACGACGGCGGCTCCATCCGCCTCAACGTGATGGGGAGGGAGCCGCAGGGCAGGATTCGGCCGGGGGCTGATTACGATGCACACTGCCGATGGCTCACCGACGAGCTCAAGGCTGTCGTCAACGCGGAGACCGGTGAGCCCGTGGTTCGCGAGGTCTACCGGCCGCGGGACTTCATGCGCGGCGAGATGGAGGACGTTCTGCCCGACCTCACGATCGAGTGGAGGGCCGATTCGCCGATCCGCCGGATCCGCTCGCCGCGGATCGGGGAGATCCCCGTGAGCCTCTCGCCCTGGCGCAGCGCGGAGCACCTGCCCCAGGGCCTGATCGTGGGCCGGGGACCGGGTATCTCGCCGGGACCGATCACCACGGAGGTGCGGGCGCAGGATCTGGCGCCGACCGTAGGACGCCTGCTGGGAGTGCCCATGCCGGATCTCGATGGCACGCCGATCGAGGGTATGGGGCCGGCAGGATCCTGAGGCCCGGCCTCCCCCTCGAACGCCCGAGGGGGTCCCTGAGGTAAAGCGCGGTCCGGCGACTATCCGGCGGCACGTGCCGGGGTGGCGCAGGGCAGGGCTCACGGCAGATCGCTACCTCGGCGGCCCGTCGCGGCAGGGGCACATGCCAGTCGGCAGGCTCCGCGGGTGTCGCGAGACACTCAGGGCCTCCCGGCGGCCAGCGTGCGGTGGACGGACGTACCCCCATGTGCCACCGCCGTATGCGATCGGGTATAAGAGCAGAATCAAAACAATCCGGCGTTCCGAACGCCGCGATCGGCCCTGCTGCAAGGCGGCGCAGCAGGGACCGGCGCGGGCGGTAAACGCCATAGCGGCGGTGGTCGCATATTGATGGCTGGGTGTGTTCAAGGCATTGTCCTCGATAGGGGATAGGCATTCTGCGCGGGGGTCGCTGCGTTGAGGCGGCGTGGCTACCGGCGCCTTGTGCCGGCGTTGCTGCGCCGCACGCTCTATCCGGACGCCTTTGGCTTCGGCGACCTGCGGGCCCGCGGCATCCGGGCTCAGCACGACCTGACGTTGCCGCCGGAGCGCGTGGAAACGCCCCTGGCCCCTGAGCTCGGGATCTGGCCGGAGGCGCATTTCGCCGCCACCCCGCGCTACGAGCTGCCCCCGGTGCATGCGGCGCGGCTGCGAGGCGCCTATTACGCCCCCTGGTTCAACCTCATCACCGACCGCCGAGGAGCGGTGCTGCGCGACTCGGCCAGCACGGTCCTGCCGATCGATCACCGGGCCCTGTCCAAGCGGCTTCCGCGGCGGCCGCTCGAGCTCCCCGGCCACTGCGCCCTGTTCCGCTCGGTGCACAACAGCTTCTATCACACCCTGATCGACAACCTGGCGCGGGCCTCTCTGCTGCGGGCGCCGTGCTACCGGGCGCTGGCGGAGATCAAGCTCCTGGTGCCCGGACCGCCCACCGCCCACGAGCAGTTCCTGTTCGATCGCTGTCTGCCCGGGAACCTGGTGGTGACCCAGGTCCCGGATGATCGCCAGATCCTGCCGGAGATCCTGATCTTCGCCTCCTTTCCGACGCGGCGCTCGGTGAGCTGTCTTCCGACAGCCTGCCGGTCCGACATGCTGCGGCACCTGCTGCCCGGCAGGCCGCGCCGGCCGCGACACCGCATTCTCATCGAGCGTCGTCCCGGACCCCGCAAGTGCGCGCGCGTGATCGAGAATCACGGTGCGCTGGCCGATGCACTGGCACCATTCGGCTTCATCTCCTATCGGCTCGAAGAGCTCGGCTTCGAGGAGCAGATCGCCTTGTTCTACGACGCCGAGGCGGTGGTCGCCGCGCACGGCGCCGGCCTGGCCAATCTGGTGTTCAGCCGGAACGTCGACGTGCTCGAGCTGCACCCCAGCCGCATGGTGATGCCCCACTTCTACTTTCTCAGCACCTGCATGGGTCACCGGTACCACTACTGGAAGGGGTCGCAGCGGCACTTCGACGACAGCTTCGCCGTCGACGTGGATGGGGTCCTGCAACGCCTGCCCGCGCGGCTGCGGCGGCCCGCGCGGAGAGGGGCATGCGGGTAAGACGGGTGTTGCTCACCACGTCGACCTTGCCGCGGTTCCCGGGCGATCCCGAGCCCCGCTTCGTGCTGGACCTCGCACACGCCCTGAGTGAGCGCTACGAAGTCACCGTCCTCGCGCCCGCTGACGCAGCCGCAAGCCCCCTGGAGCGCGACGGCAGGGTGACCATCCGGCGCTATCGCTATGCGCCGCTCAGGCGCATGGAGCGACTCGCCTATCCCGGCGGGATCCTGCCGCGGCTGCGCCATCGACCCTGGCTGTGGACCACCGTGCCCATGCTGTTCCTGGGCCTGTACGCGGCACTGAGACGTCTGCGTCTCGAGACCTTCGACCTCGTGCACTGTCATTGGCTCGTTCCCCAGGGTGTGGTGCAGGCGACCGGATTCTCCGGGGGCCGGATGCCGCCCTTCATCGTGACCAGCCACGGGGGGGACCTGACGGGTTGCCGCGGCCCATTGATGAGGCGTTTGTTCCATATGGTCATCACCCGCGCCGGGGCGACGACCCTGGTCTCCGAGGCGCTGCGCGCCGAGGCGGGCGGGGTGCTGGCCCGGGCGCCGGTCATCCCCATGGGCGTGGATCTCGTGCGGTTCCACCCCCGGTTTGCGGTGTCCGCCTGCTTCTCGCAGTGGTGCGGTGACCGGCCGGTGCTGCTGTTCGTCGGCCGGCTCGTGGAGAAGAAGGGCCTCAGTGTGCTGTTGCGCGCCCTTACCGAGCCGGCGCTGAAGGCGACCGGCGCGCACCTCGTGGTCGTCGGCGACGGGCCGCTGAGACCCAGGCTGGAGACGTGCCGGGAGGCGTTGGGGCTGCACGACAGGGTGCACTTTCTGCCGCCGGCAGGGCATGGACGGCTTCCGGCGCTCTACGCCTCTGCCGACGTGTTCTGCGCGCCCTCGGTGGTCGCTGCCAACGGTGAGACCGACGGGCTGCCCGCGGTGATTCTCGAGGCGAGCGCCTGCGCCACCCCGTCGGTCAGCACGCCGGTGGGGGGCATCACCGAGCTCATCGAGGACGGCGTCAACGGTCTGCTGGTACCGCCCGGCGATCACGTCGCACTGGCCCGGGCCGCCGCCCGCCTGATCAACGACGACGCGCTGCGCAACCGGCTCGGCCGGGCGGCGCGGGACCGCGTCGCGGCCTATGGCTGGAGCAGGATCGCAGCGCGCTTCGACCTCCTGTACAGGTCGGTGCTGGCGGCCGACGAAGCGGCCGGGGAGCGCTGAGCCCAGGTGCGTGTCTGCCTTATCTGTGCAGAGTTCTTCGGCTGGGGCACGCGCGGCGGGTTCGGCTATGCAACCCGTGTGATCGGTCGCGAGCTGGTCAAGCGGGGCATCGAGGTGACCGCCGTCGTCCCGCGGCCGCGGGGCATCGCCGGGATGCAGGCGGAGCTCGACGGCGTCCGGGTCATCGGAATCGACCGGAATCGGCCATTCGGGGCGGCCAAGGCCTATCGGGCGGTCAATGCCGACGTCTACCATTCGCAGCAGCCCTCGCTGGCCAGCTGGGTCGCGCAGGAGGCCATGCCGGACAGGGTGCACCTGGCCACTCTGCGCGATCCGCGCGCGCCGCTCGACTGGTGGCGTGAGCTGCGCCATCCCACCCACAGCGCCGCCCGGGTGATCCTGACCTGGCTGTACTACGAGAACAGGCTGGCGCGCCGCGCAATCCGCAGGATGGACGGGCTGTACACCCCCGCCGAGTACCTGCGTCGCAAGTCGCAGCGCCTCTACCGGCTGCACCGCCTGCCCGGCCTGCTGCCCACGCCGGTGGAGGTCCCGCCCCGGGTCGAAAAGTCAGAGCGTCCGACGGCGTGCTTCGTCGGCCGCTGGGACCGGGTGAAGCGTCCGGCCCTGTTCTTCGAGCTGGCGCGCTCCTTTCCGGATGTCGAGTTCCTGGCGATCGGCAAGGCGCACAATGCCGCCTACGAGCGGGCCCTGCGCGCGCGCTACCGCGATCGGGAGAACCTGAAGCTGATCGGCTACGTCGACCAGTTCGCCTCGGACGCCTTGTCGCGCTATCTGGGCCAGTCCTGGGTGCTGGTCAACACGTCCGCGAAGGAGGCATTGCCCAACACCTTCGTCGAGGCCTGCGCGCACCGCTGCGCAATCCTTTCGGCGCAGAACCCGGACGGGTTCGCGACGCGTTTCGGGCGACAGGTTCGCGGCGATGATTTCGCCGGCGGGCTGCGCGCGCTGCTGGAGAACGAGCGCTGGCGCGAGCTCGGCCGGCTGGGCCACGCCCAGGTCGTGCAGAGCCATTCCCTCGAAGCAGCGGCAGAGCGCCACCTCAGAGTGTACGAGGAGCTGCTGGCCGCCAGACGCGGAAGGGCGGCATGAGCTGGCAGGCCCTGGCGCGTCACCGACTGGTGCACAACTCCCTGTTCCTGTCACTGAACCAGGTGATCAAGTTCGCCAGCCGGGGCTTCTACATCCTGTTGCTGGCACGTCAGCTGGGGCCGGAGCTCTACGGCCTCCTGAGCTACGGGCACCACTGGTACCTGGTGTTCTTCACCCTGTCGTCCATGGGAGCGGCTCAGGCGACCTGGCATGCCATCGGGCGGCACGCCAGCGATCCCCTGCCGGTGATCCGCGCCAGCCTCGCGCTGCGCCTGCTGCTGGTCCTGCTGGCGTGGCTGTCGTGCGTCGGCGCGGCGCTGGTCATCGAGACCGACGAGCGTGCCCTCACGGTCGTTACCATTCTCAGCCTGGCCGTCGTCGCCCGCAGCTTCGTCGCCTGGGGCGCCTCGATCTGCGTGGGCCTGGAGCTGGGACGCCCGGTTCTGCTGGTCGGGACCACGTGGCGGGTGGCGGAGGTGGGCGCGGGTGTCTGGCTGCTGTCACAGGGGCACGGAGTCATCGTCCTGGCAAGCCTGCACGTGGCGAGCTACCTGCTCGAAGCCACGCATCTGCTCATCGTGGTCCGCAGGCGCATCGGACCCCTGGTGCCCGCCTTCGACCGGGCCCTCGTCGCAGCGCTGTTTCGAATGGCGCTCCCGGCAGGCATAGGTGCGCTCGCATACACCTGGATGTACCAGGGACCGGTGCTGCTGCTGCGCGATCTGTACGGCCTGGTCGACGAGCTCGGCATCGTCGCCTTGATGATGCAGGGCATGTCAATGGCGGCACTGGTCCCGCAGATGGCGAACAGCGCCTTTCTTCCGCGCCTGAGCCGCGCCGACGCGCGGCAGCCGATGCGGCGGCGACTGTATGCGCGGACGTTTGTCCGCTACGGCGTCATCGGGTCGCTGCTCCTCGGCCTGCTGGTGACGCTGACGGACCAGTGGATGTGGCCGTGGCTCCTCGGTCGGGACTTTGCCGGACTGGCGGAGCTGACGTCACTGATCGTCTGGGCACTGCCGTTCCTGGTGGTCGGACTCGCCTGCCAGCAGATGCTCTCGTCGCTCGGCCGCTTCTGGTGGTACGCGGGGGTGCTGGCTCCGGCGGCCGTCCTGCAGACGATTCTGCTCGTGGTGCTGAGTCCCGTGGTGGGGCCGGCGGCAGTGGCCTGGGCAACCCTGGCGGCATTCGGCCTCTGGGCCCTGCTCGGCGGCCTGGCGGCCTGCCGGGGTGCGGCCACAGGCCGGCCCGGGCCGGACGTCGGACATGACGGCTGATCCGGTGCACTATCCTGTACAAATAGCAAGATTCGATAATGGCGGGCGCAGCATGCGGATCGCGACCATCGGACCTCTGCCGCCCTGGCGGGGAGGGGTCGCCCACCATGCCGGCGAGCTACTGAAGGCCCTGCGGAGGTCTCACAAGGTGCTCGCCGTATCGTACTCCGCGATGTACCCCGCCTGGCTCTATCCCGGACAGGCGGCTCCGCCCGGCTCGCGGGCGGCGGCTGAAGACGCCGATGTGACCTGGGTGGTGAACGGCAGCGACCCCAGGACCTGGCGGGAAGCCGTCGGCGCAATTACCGACTGGCAGCCGCAGGCGGTCATCATGCCCTGGTGGACCGTGTACTGGGCGCCGTTGTCCATCTACACCGCGCGGGCGCTGGCACGCCGCGGAATCCCCACCCACTTCCTCTGCCACAATGTCTTCGACCACGATGCGCGTTGGTGGACGAAACGGCTGGCGAGGAAGGCGCTTGCCCAGGCCGCGGGCTTCATCACGCATACCGAGCAGAACGGGCATCGGCTGCGGGATCTGTTTCCCTCGACTCCCGTCGAAGTCTTTCCCCATCCCAGCTATCAGCATTTCCCGAAGCCCGATCGGGTGCCGCAGCGCGAGGCGGGCCTGGAGCTGCTCTTCTTCGGCTACGTGCGGCGCTACAAGGGGCTCGACCTCCTGATCGAGGCGCTGGGCATGTTGCCGGACCTGGATTTCCACCTGGAGATCGCGGGCGAGCCATGGATCGACCGGCAGCCCCTTGTGGAGCGCATGAGGCAGCTGGGCATTCTCGAGCGCGTCACCGCGACGCAACGCTATGTGGAGGACAGGGAGGCCGCCGGCCTGATCACCCGGGCTGACGCGGTCATCCTCCCCTATCGTCAGGCCAGCGGCAGCGGCGTCGCCGCGCTGGCCCTGCACTACGACAAGCCGGTCATAGCCACCCGGGTCGGAGGGCTGGCCGAGTACGTGGTCGACGGGGAGACCGGCTATCTCGTGGCTCCCGGCGACGCCTCTGCACTGGCGGGCGGAATTGCCCAACTGGCCCGTCCCAGAGACTGGCGCCGCAGTATCGCGCCCCACAAGAGAGCTCTCACCTGGCAGGGGCTGGCGGCGGCGGTGGTGCGCAGCATCTGCGCTGCCGAGAGCTCCCTGGCACACGAATCCGCCGCCGGGTAGGCCCGACCGGGCCACAGCCCCCATGCGAGTGCTGATCACCACGCCCTATCCTGTCTGGCCGGAATCATCGGGCGCGGCGCGGCGTACCCTGGGGATAGCGCGGGCGCTCTCGGCGCGCGGCCACGAAGTCACTGTGCTTGCAGCCGCCGGGCGGCCCCCCCGACCAGGGGGGAGGCGAGAGCCCTTTCGCTTGCGCAGCTACAGCGCCCGGGGGCGAGCCGGACATTTCGTCAATCAGCTGTTCAGCCGAGCCCTGGACGCTGCCCTGCGCAAAGGGCAGGACCTGGTGCTCGCGTCCTTCCCCTATCAGGCTTACCCTTTGGCGCGCTTCTGCCGTCACCACCGGACTCCACTGGTGTATGACGCCCACAACGTCGAGGCGGAGCGGTTCGCCAGCCTCGGCAGCCCTGTG